>CALBCO010000218.1 GCA_937927265.1 uncultured Verrucomicrobiae bacterium
GGCGACCGGCCGCAAGCTCGCATCCAAACCGATTTGGAATTTTGCGGTCCACTGCGCCTGTACGCTGTCGCCTTCCGGCTGCGTGACGGCCAACCGCGCTGTGCCCGCGATCTGGCTGTTGGCGTTGTTTTTGATATTGCGCGCGGTGAATTCGAGCGAGCGCAGCTCAACAGTTTTGGCGCGACTGTCGCTTTGGCGTTGCACATAGCGGAGCGTGCCGTGTTGGATCGTCAACGCTTGGAGATCGAGCGCAACCGGGGCGGCCGACTGGGCCGGCGCGGATTCGTTGGAGGAGACCGGCAACAACGGATCGAGGTTGGTGGTGCCGTCGGGATGCGTAAGGACCGTGACCTGCGGTTCGATGACTGTGATTTCCGGCACAAGAATGTGCCCGCGCAGAATGGACCACAACCGGTAACGCACCGTCACCTGCTTGGCGGTGAACATCGGTTCACCGCCTTGGGGAGTCACCTGCAGTCCGTGGAGAACAATCTTGGACAACGGCTGGATCGTCGCCGCGGTCACTGTGATTTTGGCGTGGAGGGCTTGGCTGACGCGGGGCAAAATGACGCCCCGGAAAAACACGCTGCTGGTGACGATAAAGTATAAAATGACTACCAGCCCCGCCCCACCTGCGAGACCCCCTCGCCACCACGCGCGCCTTCGCTTCTGGCCGGTAGCGGTAGTTGGTGTGCCTGATTCATTCATCGCATCATCCTCCTGTGATTCATGATCCATCTTGTGCCGGCGGCAGCAGTGGCACTTGCTGGCAGGCGTTCATCGTCGGGATGACTTGTGTAAATACGCCGACGATGGCGCGGATCAGTTCGAACCCTGTGCTGGCGCGGACTTCGCGTTCCGGCATCGGATAATAAAGCTGAAAGCCTGCCCAATGTTGCGGCGCGCATTGGTCGAGGACCGCGCGCAAGCGGGCCGCCGTGGTGATCGCGCGTTCGGTGAACTCGCCGTTCGCCTGTTCACTGAGCACCACCGCGACAAAGCCCTCGCGCCCCACCAACCGGCGCAACTCGCGGTCGAAGACTGTTCTCGGCCGGCACTGCCGGAGCAGCCGGTGCCAGTCGAAATCCTCGCGCAGCCCCCACGGTTGGGCCGCCTCCGACCCGGTGATATAGCCGCGCTCGATTTGCAGTCCGCTCTTGAACACACGACGGTCGCTATCCGCCGAAATAAAAAGTTTGGCGCAACCGAAGTTTACGCCATGCGACACCGGCTTCGCGGCCCGGTTCGCCCGCGGTAGCCAACAAATCCATTGCCAATACACGCCGCGGCCCCAGCGATCGGTCACAAACGGCGTCCGATAGGTTCGTTCGAGATGGAACTTGAGAATCTGCGTGATCCGTTCGTGCGGTTCGAGATTACCGACGCGGATGCCGCGCTGGAAATCAATCCACTCCGGCCGGAACGCCTCACCAGTGGGCAGTTCGCCCCCGCCGCTGGATTTGGCCAGCGGCAGCCAGTCCGCAGTTCGGTGCTTCGTCGCCATGGTCGGATTATAGCCTAGTGCTCGGTCAAAGTTAAATGCAAGGGTAGGGACGCCTCGCCGAGGCGTCCGCCTTTTGCCACAAGAACGGACGGCGCGGCGCGCCGTCCCTACCAACGACCCTTGGATTGTAGTTTGACGAAGCACTAGCCTCTGGCCCCTGCAATTCCCGCGTGACCAGCAGTAACGGGTGTGTTACAGACACCGTTCAGAATGAACCGACAACTCAATTTGAACGGGACGTGGCAATTGCGCTGGGGCGATGGCGAACGCGGCGAGCGGGTGGGGCAGGTGCGCCGCGATCAAATGGACCTGAACCGGGCCTGGCCGGCGACAGTGCCCGGCACGGTGCAGCAGACGTTGCAGGAGCTTGGGCTGCTGGCCGATCAAAACGTCGGGCTGAACATCCTGCACGGCCGGTGGGTGGAGGAAACGGTCTGGTATTACCGGCGCGAGTTCGCCGCGCCGAAATTGCGCGCGGGCGAGCGAGCATGGCTCGTGTTCGAGTGTCTTGATCTGGCGGCGACGATTTATCTCAACGGCCAGGAAATCGGCCAACATGCCAATGCCTTTTACCCCTGCCGGGTCGAAGTCACAAAAGCGTTGCGCGCCGGCCAGAACGTCGTGGTCGTGGCCGTGGAAAGCGGCTTGTTCCACGCCATGAACCGGTCCGCAGCAGGCTACAATACGCATCTGAATCACGAACTGACCAAGCGCGTCTGGCTGCGCAAAGTGCAAAGCGCCCACGGCTGGGATTGGTCGCCGCGGCTGCTCAACGTCGGCATCCCCGGCAACGTCTCGCTGGAAATCGCCGCCGGCGTGCGGGCCGACAACTTTGTGGTGCGCAGCGAATTGGCTGAAGACCTCACGACCGGCAAGGTCATCGCGCGCGTGTTGGCGGAGAATCTGGGTGAGAAACCGATCAAGGGCACGGTCAAAGTAGAAGTGGAGAAAGTGCCGAAGTGCCTCAGTGCGGAAGTGGAATTGAAACCGGGATTGCATCCGGTCGAGGTAACGGTGCCGGTGCCGCAACCGCAGTTGTGGTGGCCGGTCGGGCACGGCGCGCAGCCCCGGTATGCGGTGACGGTGACATTGATGGTGGGCGGCAAGGTGATCGGGCGTGCGACGAAGCGCGTCGGGTTCCGGCACGTGCGCGTCAATCAAGACCCCCATCCCGAAAAGGGTCGGTATTTCATCATTGAGATCAACGGCAAGCCCATCTTCTGCAAGGGCGGCAACTTCGTGCCGGCGGATCTGATTCTGTCGAAGCTTGACCGGCAGCGGTACGCGACCTTGGTGGCGCGGTTGCTCGAGGCCAACGGGAATATGTTGCGCGTGTGGGGCGGCGGCCTTTACGAGAGCGACGATTTCTACGAGCTGTGCGACGAAAAAGGCGTGTTGGTTTGGCAGGAGTTTATTTTTGCCTGCGCCAAGTACCCGGCCACCGACGAAGCGTGGCTCGCGGATTTCAAACGGGAGGCAACGCACCAGATCCGCCGGCTGGCGCATCATCCGAGCTTGATCGTGTGGTGCGGCAACAATGAGATGGAACAATTTAGTTGGGGAGCAAACTACGAGAAAGGTCAGCAAACCCCGGACTATGGGCTTTTTCATTTCGTCCTCCCCCGGCTGATGAAAGCGGAAGACCCGACGCGGTTTTACTGGCCCAGTTCACCCTACTCGCTCGATGTTGAGCCGCCGAACGCTGATCACACCGGCGACCAACACCCGTGGAGCATCGGGTTTGGCAACACCGATTTCCGCCAGTACCGAGACATGATTTGCCGGTTCCCCAACGAAGGCGGATTGCTCGGCCCGACCGCGTTGCCGACGCTGCGTGCGTGCACCGACCGAGTCGGCTCATTCGCGTGGGAACTCCATGACAACAGCGTCAGCTATTGGGATTGGACCGCGCCCTATTCGCCCGACCTGATGATCGAAAATTGGGTGGGCCAATCCGTGCGCTCCATGAGCTTGGAAGATTACGCCTACTGGGGCGGCGTGGTGCAAGGAGCGGGCTTGGCGGAATATATCAAGAATTTCCGGCGGCGGATGTTCGACAGCGCCTCGGCCATTTTCTGGATGTACAACGATTGTTGGCCCTGCACGCGCAGTTGGACGATCGTGGATTATTACCTGCGCCGCACGCCGGCGTATTGGCCGGTGCGCCGCGCGTTCGCGCCGGTCACCGTGGTCGTCACCCGCGAAGGCGACCGGGTGAAAGTCTATGGCGTCAACGAAGGCCCGATCTGGACGGGCACGTTGTTGTGCGGGTTGATGGCGTTGGCGGGCGGCTACCCGGTCGAGCAAACGCTCGAAGTCGCCCTCCCGGCCAACGCGAGCAAAGTGATTGCCGAGTTTGATGCCGCCCGGTGGGACAAGCTTGGCGTCGACCGGCACGTGGCGTTTGCGATTTTATCCGCCACAGGTCGGGAAGTGGCTCGCGACGCATTGTTTTTGCCGTTATTCCGCGAGATGAAATGGCCCACGACCCGCGTGCGGGTGAAGGTGGCGGGCGAGAAAGCCATTTTCACAAGCGATACGTTTGCTTGGCGGGTCTGTCTCGACCTTGACGGCGAACGGGCATTGCCGGACAACTTCTTTGACGTATATCCCGGCATCCCGACTGTGCTCGACTGGCCTGCCCGGCTCGGTCGGCCGCGGGTGTTGCGGGTCGGAAATCGTTAGTGCCGGTTTTCTTGACTTGATGCGGAGCGCTGTTATGATGCGGCGCTTTTTCACACAGGACTGAACATGAAACGAACGTATCAACCATCGAAGATTCGCCGCCGCCGGAAATGCGGTTTTCTGGCGCGCAAGAAAACCAAAGGCGGTCGCGCTGTGCTGCGCAACCGCCGTCGCGTGGGCCGCAAACGCCTGGCGCTCTGAGGCGCGTTGGAGGCTGTTTGCATGGGCGCGCCACATTCCCGAAAACGGAACGACTTCAGTACGGTCGCGAGTTTCGCCGCGTGTTCGACGCAGGACGCAAAGTGGCCGGGCCGCTGGCCGTCCTCCACGTTTTGGCGGTGCCCGGAGAGCGCGCCGTGGGCATTGTGACTGGACGTAAGCTCGGCAACGCAGTGCAACGCAACCGGGCACGACGGCTGTTACGCGAAGCCTACCGCCGCCATAAACATCGCTTGGCGAACGGCCTGCACTTGGTCATCGTGGCCCGGCGGGGGATTGCGGGGCAACCGTTCGCGCGGGTTGAGGCAGAGTGGCTGGCGCTGTGCGCACAAGCGAACATTTTGACAGAAACGTGATGAAACGAATTTTGTTGCTGCTGCTACAAGGCTACCGATGGCTTACGCCACTGAAGTGGCTCTTGCCGGCACCGCCGCTCGGCAGTCGCTGCTGCCGCTTTGAGCCGACTTGTTCACGCTACGCGCAAGACGCCATCGAGCGTTTTGGTGCGGTCCGTGGCGGTTGGTTAACCATGCGGCGACTGGCCCGCTGTCATCCATGGCATCCGGGCGGATTGGATCCGGTGCCGAAATCATGATGGACAAAAAAACATTGCTGGTTGTGATCGGTTGCATGCTGGCCTTGATGGGCTGGACATGGTTGGTTAATCAACTGTACCCGCCCATCCCCAAACAAGCACCCGCGCCGCTGGCGGCCGTGGTCACGAATGCCTCAACGGTGACGCCGTCTGCGTCGGTCCCGGCCGAGGCGCCCCCGCAGCCAGAGCCAGTAACTGAGCCAACCCCAGAGGCAACGACAGCACGTCCCGCGGAACAAGTCGTAACGTTGCAAAATGATTTCGTCCGCGTCCAAGTGACGAATTGGGGAGGAGGTATCAAGGAGATCGAACTCTTCAAACACAAAGCGAACGGCCACGGCAACATCCTGCTCAACGGGCCGCTGTTTCAGCCTGCCTTGGCGATCGCGGACGACAATGCTTCGTATGAAATCCAGCCACTTGGCGAACGCGAAGTGGTGTTGCGCCACGGCAAAATCACAAAACGATTCGCGTTGGGCAATGACTACGTGATCAGCGGCAGCATGGAAATGGATGGCCCGGGGCCGGCCCTGTTGCCGGTGGTGGTGGGCACGGCAGTGCCGGCAAACCTGCACCAAGAAACGCCTGATTTTCTGGGCGTGGATTGGCTGGCCCACGCGAAGTACCACAACCGCGGACTCAAACACGCACGGAAAGGCGCTGGCTACGAAGCCGTGCCCGCCCGCTGGGTGGCGGTCAAGAGCCAGTTTTTTACTATGATCCTGACGCCGTCCACCAACGTCGCCGCAGTGCGCTTTCTACCCGCTGTGTTGCCGCCGCCAGAGGATTGGAAAACCAAAGAACCACCGCACGGGTTGACGGCCATCGCGGAGTTGCCGGCCAGTCCCAACGGGCGCTATGAATTCCGTTACTACGCCGGGCCCAAGGAGTATTGGCGGCTGGCCGCTCTGGGCCAGGAACAGCAAGACGTGATGCAGTTCGGGATGTGGAGCGTGATCAGCGTGATCCTGCTGCAGAGCATGAATTTCTTTTACCGGCTGATCCCGAACTACGGCGTGGCGATCATCTTGATCACGATCCTTATCAAGATTGTGTTCTGGCCGATTCAGGCCAAGAGCATCAAGGCCATGAAGGCCATGCAGCAGTTCCAGCCGATCATGACAAAGCTGAAAGAGAAATACAAAGACGACCCGCAACGAATGAATGCGGAGCTGATGAAGTTGTACAAGGAGCACAAAATCAATCCGTTTTCCGGCTGTCTGCCGATGTTGGTGCAAATTCCGGTGTTTTTCGCGTTATTTGCAATGCTGCGGAGCGCGGTCGAACTGCGCGGCAGCGGTTTTTTGTGGGTGAAAGATTTGTCGTTGCCCGACACGATTTTTCATGTGGCCGGCTTGCCGGTCAATCCGTTGCCGTTGCTCATGACCGGCTCGATGATCTGGCAGCAGAAAATCACGCCCACTACCGGCGACCCGCAGCAAGCAAAAATGATGATGTTCATGCCCTTGCTGATGCTGTTGTTTTTCTACAATGCCAGTTCGGGGCTGGCATTGTACTGGACTGTGCAACAGTTGCTCTCCATTGCCCAGCAGTGGTGGAGCTTGCGCGAGAATCCGCCCGCGACGGCGGCAGCCCCGGCTGGAAAATCATGATTAACCCCAGTACACTGAAGCAAAACTGGACATAACTTGGCGTCGCAGTTCGGCCCGCCCGGTGCGGACCGTTCCGAACGCCTCAACGACAGGAGCGTAAGATGGAAACAACGACCGCGACGGAATCGCCCGTCGTCACCCCTGCTGTAGATCCGCGTGAAGTTCTCCAAACCATGCTCGATCGCCTCGGCGTCCAAACCAAAGTCGAGCAATACACCATGGACGGCGCCCCGCTGTTGCACATCGCCACAGCCGACCCCGGTCGCTTGATCGGTCGCGGCGGTCAGACTCTCAACAGCCTCCAATTCCTGCTCAACCGAATCCTCCAACGCCACAACCCCGATGCTCCGCGTGTCATTGTGGATTGCGAGCGTTATCGGGAACGCCAGCGTGATGACCTGATCAAAGAAGCCTTACAGGCCGCCGAAAAAGTCCGGCGCTGGGGCGAACCCGTGGAGATCGGCCCCTACAGCGCTTTTGATCGCCGTATCATTCACCGCTACATGGAACGCAACCCTGAACTAGAGGTCGTCAGCGAACAAGGCGACGAGTCCGGCAACAAGAAAATGATCGTTCGCATCCGCGAAAAGCCCTCTGCCTAAAACAGACGCATACCATCCAAAGCACCGCTGGCGTGGCGCACTCCAAAACCGCTTGGTTTACCAGCCGGCCCAAGTTCGTCAGTCAAAGAGATGCCTAGCTTGATTTGCAGTCGGTTGCAACTTTTTGGAGGCGATTTTCGGCACTACATTTGCCACCATCTTCGGGCGTTGCGGCAGCCCCAACCCCAAATGCGCCAGCAGTTGTCCCA
>CALBCO010000219.1 GCA_937927265.1 uncultured Verrucomicrobiae bacterium
CTCGGCTTTGGGAATTGTTCGATGTAGTGTTCATAGGTCGGGTGTAGCGCACTCCCCGCTCACCCGACCATCACCATGTCATCTACCGTTCACCCAGCAGGTGAGGCCATCCAGCCACTTCGAGTGGTTGGTTCTGCGGGGCATCGCCGGTTCTGTCCACTTTCAACTGCGGCTGATCGGCTGAACTCTTGGACAGCCTCCGCAGTGACCTGATCTGAACCAACCCGTTCAACACGCGAAAACAAACGGAAATCCGCTCTCCAGCACCCTCAAACCCGATTATCTTGGACAGCAGTGATATGGCATCGTAAAAACATGCCGCCATTTGGGCGAGGCTGGCGGCTGCCGCAAGGGCCTGTTCGTCACCAGAGGCGACTTGGTGCGTCAGCGTCTTGGAGCGCGGTTCGGCAGCATGGCATGCTTGAGCACCAACTCGATCATTTGGGAGCCAATCATTCAGGGAGGCGTGTCGTTGACGGGGATGCCAAGTTCCGCTAGTCAAACACCGTATGAAACAACAGCGGCGTTCTCTCCACGAAGCATCCGCATCCACCGCCCCCGCAGCAGGCAGGGCGGCGCCTTGGGTACAGTTACGGACGTTTACGTTCAGTCCGACCATTTATCCAGCCATGATCGGCGCGGTATCGCCGGATGCACAGGCCGGTAATCTCGTCACGGTGTACGACAAACACGGCCAGCGATTTGGCGCGGGGTTGTTCAATCCGCGCGCCCGTGTGCCGTTGCGGATGATTTATCATGGCGATCAGCCGGTCGGCGAGGAATACTTGACCCAGATATTGCTACGAGCCGTGGATTGGCGCATCCAGACGCTCAAGCTCGATGAACAAACGGATGCGTACCGGGTAGTGAATTCGGATGGTGACGGGTTGAGCGGATTGGTGGTGGACCGTTTCGGCGAGGTGCTGAGCGTGGAGGTTCACAGTCTGGGCGTGTATCAACGGTTGCCGGTTTGGTTGAAGTCGTTGCACCAGCGGCTGGGGACAAAACGCGAGGTGATCCAAGTGGATGAGCGTGCTGGCCGGGCCGAAGGCATCGCCCATTGGCCTTTGGCCGGCCAACCCGTACGCATTACCGAACACGGCGTGCGGTACGAAGTGCGGTTTACGGGCGGTCACAAAACAGGCTTCTTCTGTGATCAGCGCGATAACCGGGTGCGGTTTGCCCGGCTGGCGCGGGGCGGACGGGTGCTCGACCTGTGTTGTTACACCGGCGGGTTCGCGGTGGCGAGCGCAGTGCTGGGCGGATGTGCCGACGTGACCGGCGTGGACCTCGACGAGGCCGCCCTCACCCAAGCCCGACGCAACGGTAATTTGAACCAACAGAACCGGCTGCATTGGGTGCATGCCGACGCGTATGCGTATGCCCGGCAGATGTTCAAGAATGGCGAGCGCTGGGATGCCGTGGTGCTCGACCCGCCGAAACTGCTCGACCGACGGGAAGACGCGCGCGCGGGCCGCCGCAACTATGAGGACTTGAACTCGTTGGCCGTCCAACTCACTGCGCCGGGCGGTTTGTTTGTGACGTGTTCCTGCTCGGGGTTGCTGGGGATGGAGGATTTTGAACAGCTTGTGATTCGGTCAGCCCACCGGCTCAATCGGCGGCTGCAAATTTTTGACCGCACCAGCGCTGGTTCGGATCATCCAATTCTGTCGAACTGTCTCGAAGGCCGGTACCTCAAAGTGCTCTGGACGCGTGTGTTCTGACCAGTCGCCCCCGGAGTGCGGGGCGCCCCCCCACAGCAGATGGGCGGCATGGTTGATCCAACGTCAGTCCTCCTGCCAGGGATGCGCCCCCTGCGCGACGGTTGTTCTGCGGGCTACCTCAGTCAGACGGAAACGGACGACCAATCGTGTCGAGCGGCGAGAACCTGAGAAAATTTGACTCTGTGGGCGACAGTCGCCTCATGGTTTGTTGGGCAAGGGACGCCCTGTGTTGCTGTCCTCCCCCCTCAACCCGTCAACTCCATTCGCATCGTAATGATTGAGGAGAATCACTCGTCCAAGGCTTGGTGCTTCAACCGGTCGGGCAGGTGAACGTCTGCGGGCAGAGTGGCCCGAAAGTTCAGAATGTTTACCTTGCGCGAATGTCGTTTCCCGGCTCACCGATTCCGACCTTGGAATTGCCGCTCATAGGAATCCAGATGACCGGCCCAGGACTCATCTCACGGATTGGTCGTGATGTACTTCGGCATTACGTGCTGGTGTACAACGGACCGAAGGGCAGCTACACGATAGCGTTCTGAAACCTCAGTTAATTGAGGTTATTCACAGACCCGCGAGTGAGTAGACCGTCACTCCATGATCCTGCGGCACTACTACCGCGAGCAGTGGTGACATGGTCAACCGGCGAGCAGTTCGATGGCGTTTTTTAGCTTGGCTTCGATTTGCGCCAAACGGTCGGGGTCGGTGAGTTTTTGACCTTGTTGGTCTTGGACGTAAAAGGAATCAATCGCCGCGCCTTTCTCAGTCGAAATCTTTGCGAAACTGATGTCCAACCCGAGTTCGGTCAGCGCATGGGTGATCGCAAACAACAAGCCGTGCCGATTTTCCGCCTGGACTTCCACAACGGTCCGGCTCTGGCTGATTTCGTTGTCGAATTCGACCGTGGTGGGAATGGTGATTTCCCTCAGACGCGCGCCGGCACCGCCCGTGGCGCGCATCTTCGCCAACAACTTGTGGAAATCAATCTGTTCACAGCCGGTCAAGGTGCGGGTCAGCAAAGACTCGGTGGTCTGAATCGCCCGCTCATCCGTGACCGCGGTCAAATCGCGGTCGCACACATCGAAGAAATCCAGCACCACCTGGTCGCCGCGCGTGTAGATGTGGGCGCTCAAGACGTTGAGCCCGGCGGAGGCGAGCGCGCCACAAATTTTCGAGAACAACCCCAGCCGGTCCCACGTGCCAATCAAGACCCGCGAGAATCCCTGGGACGGGAAGGATTGCCACTCAATGACTGGCGCCAGCGCCTGCACGGGGTCCTCGACGTCGTGTTGGTTCTGGAAGAACCGATGCAACAGCAGCAGGTGCCGGGCAACCTCCTCGGCGCTGGTGTTGATGTAGTAACTGGCCGGCATCAACTCGAAATGAGAATAGATCTCCTCCAACGGCAGCTTGCCTTTCAAGCGTCGGTTGACTTCGTGGTAAAGCTGCTCGATCCGACGGGCCAGAATGTGACGGGCGCGCTCAGTGCCGGCCAGTTCCTGTTTCGTCCGGTGGTATAAGTTCCACAGCAACGCTTCCTTCCAGTCCGACCAGCCCGTCGCGCCGACGCCGATCGAGTCGGCAAACGTCATCAACGCCAGCAAGTCCAGCCGGGGTTCGTCTTTGACGATGCGCACCGCGGCGTCAATGGTCGCCTGATCGTCAATGTCCCGCCGCTGCGAGAGCATCGAAAGTTTGTGCTGGTCGCGCACGAGAAATTCGAGCAGGCCAGTCTGGTCGGCGTCGAGTTTCAGCCGCCGGGCGACGGCGCGGGCAGCGGCGAGACTGGCCTCGGCGTGCCGGTCCACATTGGCGGCTTTGCCCACATCGTGCAGCAAAATGGCAAGATACAGCACGTGCGGGTGCTCGATTTGTTGGAAGACCTTCTTGTAGTTGGCGTGCGGCGGCGCGGCGGCGTCAATGATCCGGTCGAGGTGTTCGACGACTTGCAACGTGTGCTCGTCAGCCGTGTAGCGGTGGAAGAATTCGTGTTGGACGAGGCACGTCAACCGCCCAAACTCCGGCAAAAACTTGCCGAGAACCCCGGTCTCGTGCATCCCGCGCAACACACGGGCAACCTGCCCTTTGTGTTGGAGAATCGCCAGAAACGTGGCGCGGGCGCCGGCGGCGTGTTGAAAGGACCGGTTCATCCAGCGGAGGTTTTGGCGGATGAGCGTCCGCAACTCGGGATGCAGCTCGGCCTGGCGTTGCTGAGCGTGATGGAACACGCGGAGCAACCGCAACGGGTCTTCCCGGAACACGCCAGGGCTGCTGACTTCGATCTGTCCGTCGCGCAGGAGGAATCCATCGAACGCCTCGGTCTTGCGCCGCCGGCTCAACAGACCGCGCGGGCGCAGCGCCAGGCGTTCGGCCAAGGTGTTCGTGAGCAAAAAGATGTTCCGCGAATGCATGTAGTAGTCCCGCATGAACGCCTCGGTCCGACGCAGCAGGTTGTGTTGCCGGTAACCGAACTCGTCGGCGAGTTTTGGCTGCAAATTGAGGTGGATCACGTCGTTGGCGCGGCGGGAGAGGTAATGGAGCGCGTTGCGGGTGCGCAGGATGAATTCGTAGGCGGCGTCGAGTTGGCGTTGTTCGGCCAGATCGAGCGCGCCTTGTTTGCGGAGGTCGGCAAGACTCAACACGCCGTGTTTGAAGTACGCCATCCAGATCAAGTTTTGGAAATCGCGGAGACCGCCGCAGCCGTTCTTGACGTTGGGCTCTTGGAGATACGGAGTGTCGCCGTATTTTTCGTGCCGGGATTTCTGGTCGGCCATGCGGGCGGCGATGTATTCCTTCTCGTGGCCGCGCACGCAGTTTTTCACCAATGCCCGACGAAACTCCTCGTAGAGCCCCTTGTCGCCCAACAACGGCCGGGACTCAATGAGCGACGTTTTGGATTGCATGTCGCGGTTGGCTTCCGCGCACGCTTCGCGGACGGAGCGCGTGGAGTGGCCCACCTTCAGCCCGATGTCCCACAGCAAATACAAGACTTGCTCGACGACCGCAGCTAGATACGGATGTTGCTCCCCATGGCGCGCAGGCGCAGCGTGGAGGAACATGATGTCAATATCCGAAAACGGGCTGAGTTCACCGCGGCCATACCCGCCGATGGCAACCAAGGCCAGCGGTACCGGTGGGGCGGCAGCCTGTTGGTGTTGTGCCGCCTGGGCGCAGAGGTGACGCAACACGATGTCCATCATCTCGGCGCGAGCGCGCGCCAGTTCGCGGCCGGACGCTCCAGCGCAATGGAACATCTTCAGCCGATGTTCCTCGACTTTGAGGAACTGTTTGTAGCGAGCTAGGACTTCGGCGGGCTTGTCACCTGGCGCGGCCGCGAGACGACGGTCGGCGTGTTGGAGAGCTTTTTCGATTTGGCGCAGTGGCGGCACGCGCCTACCATACGGAACACCCCGAGGGCCGGCAAGCGCAAAGACCGTGACGCAACCTCTTGATGAACAACAAGCTGTGAGTTCACCCGGTTGTCACTGAATGGACGTTGACAAGGGGTGGATTTCCGCTAATGTGCTGGTTGAGTTTTACCTTCAAAGGAGGGGGTAAAATGACCATACGTCAGAAAACGGATCCTCTTGACGAGTTGTTCCGATCCCAGCAGGAGGAAATCAACAAGTACAAGTGGATCGAAAGCGAAAAAGCCGGCCGCGACATCGGTTGGGAACGCGCGGCGGAGGAGTGGATGCGGAATTGTTTCCCGAAATGGAAACACCACCGCTGGCAGGAACTCATCCGCGAGGCGGACCGCAAGGCGCAGAGCCGGAACTAACGGAGCGAACTCACCGGGGGCAGGCGCAAGCCTGCCCCCGTTTTTTCGTCCCGCCCTGCCCCGCATGAGCCGTGGAAAAAAAACCCATCCCCGGCGTTGACTGGCGGGCAAAGCGCTGCTGCTCCGCACTCCAAGACACTGGCACGCAGGAACAAGCGCCGTCGGGGGACTAAACGGTTTGGAAGTGCGCCGCGGCGGCGGCGCCTGGGAGGGAAGGCAAAGACATGCCGCCCTTTCAGATCACGGAACAGCCGCCACCCAATTTAACGTCGGCAGACACTCTCCGATTTGTTACACGTCATGCCATGCAACCTTTACCCCAGGTCCTGCACTATCCACCTACCAGTACGGTCGGCGATTGGTGGCGAGACCAAATCATCTGCGGCGATTCGCGGGTGATTTTGCAGGCACTGCCAGCGGAATGCGTCCACCTCGTCATCACGTCCCCCCCGTACAATGTCGGGTTGGATTACGATGGCCATCACGATGCGATGCCGTATGAGCAGTACCTCGAATGGTTGATGCCCTTCTGGCGGGAGATTCAGCGGGTGCTCGTGCCGGGAGGGCGATTCGCGTTGAACATCACGCCGACGAGCATCAAGGATTTCAAGCCCGTCCACTACGACATGGCGGCGCAACTGCGCGGCCTCGGTTTCATCATGCGCACCGAAATTCTCTGGTACAAGCAGACCATCCGCCGCCGCACGGCGTGGGGGTCATGGAAAAGTCCACGCAACCCGCATGTGATGCCGAGTTGGGAATACGTCCTCGTCTTCTCCAAAGGCAGTTGGATACTTGAAGGCAATCCGGCCGACGCCGATATTACCGGTGAGGAGTTCATCAAGTTTTCGGATGCGTTCTGGCACATCCATCCAGAAACGGCCCGCCGGCAGCCGTTCTTGAAAAGCCTCTACCCGCCGCGCGGGAAAAAAAACGCGCCAGCCAATCCCCCTTCCGCTCGCAAAACGGAAGGCCACCCGGCGCCGTTCCCGGAAGAACTGATCTACCGGCTGATCAAATTTTACAGCTACCGGGGCAATGTCGTGCTCGATCCCTTCGGCGGCACCGGCACCGTCGCAACGGTCGCAACCCGCACCCACCGGCATTTCGTCCACCTCGATCTCTCCAAGAAATATTGTGAAATTGCCGCCCACCGGGTCGCCACTGAGTTGCGCCAGATGAAACTGCCGTACTTGTGTCCCCTGCCGCCTGCCAACCGCCGGCAGCACGGGAAGTCGAGTTCCTCCGTCTAGGGTTTTGCGCCGCTCAAGGAGGCATTCGCGCAATGCGTCATTCCTTTTTCCCGCTGAACAGATACAACTGTGGCAGCTCGTGGACTTTGGATTTTCGGGTCTTCGCCAGCTTCGGTTTGCCTTCGGCGGAAAGTTCGGCTTCTTCGAGGTTGCCGAGGACTTCTTTGGCACGTTGAATGACTTCTTTCGGCAGCCCGGCCAGCCGGGCGACTTGGATGCCGTAGCTCTTGTCGGTGCCGCCGGGCAGAATTTTGTGCAGGAAAATGACTTGGTCGTGCCATTCGCGGACGGCGACGTTGTAGTTTTTCACACGCGGCAACGTGGCGGCGAGCTCAGTCAACTCGTGGTAGTGCGTGGCAAACAGCGTCTTGGCGCCGACCACGTTGTGCAGATGTTCGGCCACCGCCCAGGCAATGCTCAAGCCGTCAAAGGTACTCGTGCCGCGCCCGATCTCGTCGAGAATGACCAAACTGCGCGGCGTGGCGTTGTTGAGGATGTTGGCCGTCTCGTTCATCTCGACGAGGAACGTGCTTTGCCCGCGCGCGAGATCATCGGTTGCGCCGATGCGCGTGAAAATGCGATCCACCAGTCCGATCGTTGCGCTTCTCGCGGGGATGAAAGACCCCATCTGTGCCAGCAGCACCAGCAACGCCACCTGTCGGATGTAGGTGCTCTTGCCGGCCATGTTCGGTCCGGTGATGATGAGCACCTGTTGACTCGTTCCGTCAAGGAGCGTGTCATTGGGCACAAACCGTTCCTCGACCAACGTCTGTTCCAACACCGGATGCCGGCCGTCCACGATTTCCAGCCGGTCGCCGTCGTTGACCACGGGCCGGCAATAGTTTTGGTGACGAGCCAGTTCAGCCAATCCAGCCAGCACATCGAGTTGAGCCAGTGCCGTCGCGGTGCGTTGGATCGTCAACGATTCCGCCTCCACGGCCGCTCGGATTTGCTGGAACAGCTCGTACTCCAATGCCTTGGCTTTTTCGTCGGCGCCGAGAATCTTGTGCTCCATTTCCTTCAGCGCCGGCGTGTAGAACCGCTCGCCAGTGGCGACGGTCTGTTTGCGGATGTAATCCGGCGGCACCTTCGCCAGATTCGATTTGGTGACTTCGATGTAATAGCCAAACACCGAGTTGTAGCGGACTTTGAGCGATGCGATGCCGGTGCGTTCGATCTCCTGTTGCTGGAGAGCGGCGATCCATGCCTTCCCATCAGTAGCGGCTCGTCGCAATTCATCCAACTCGGCATTGAAGCCATCGCGGATCAGTCCGCCTTCTTTCAAGGCCAACGGGGGCGCGTCCACGATGGCCCGGCTGATCCACTCCACCAATGCCGGCAGTTCAGTGATTTGTGCTGCCAATTCGGGAAGGAGCGACCGTCCCGTCATGGCCGGCAGGTCGCGTCCGCCGAGAATGGCACGCAACCCGGGCAAGGCCGCCAGAGCATCTTTCAACGCCACCAAGTCGCGGGCGTTGCCGCTATTGACACACAAGCGGGCCAACGTGCGTTCCAGATCGCGGACGGGGCCGAGCCGGTCACGGAACTCAGCCAGTGCCGCCGGCGCCTCCCGCCATTGCGCAATGGCTTCCTGGCGGGCGGTGATACGAGCTACGTCGCGCAAGGGATGCGTCAACCATTCGCGGAGCAACCGCGCTCCCATGGGTGTCACTGTCCGATCAATGCAACCGACCAACGTGTGCCGGCGGTCTGACCGAGCCGATTCGAGCAACTCCAGATTCCGTTGCGTAACAGCGTCGAGCACGAGGTAGTCGGCAACATGATACACGCTGAGTCGGTGGACATGGGCGGTATTTCGCCGTAGTGCTTGCTGGAGATAGTGCAACGCCGCGCCGGCGGCACCAATGCCAACGGTAAGCTCGGTGGCACCAAACCCGTCGAGCGACTGTGTCTTGAAATGATCGCGCAAAGTGAAAAACGCCGTCTCCGGCTCAAACGTCCAGCCGTCGTAGGCCGTCAGTGCCTGAACGCCGAGCTGCCGCAGTGTTTCCACCGATTCGGCGGGAGCGATGATCTCAGCGGGGCGAACGCGGGCCAGTTCATTTTGAAGCTGCTCGGCTGAGTCCAGCTCCGTCACGCGGAAATCACCCGTTGTCAGATCAATCAATGCCAGACCAAACTGAGATGCAGATGTGTTGAGCCTCTGTGGCAAAATGGCGGCCAGGAAGTTGTTGGCTTCCGCCTCCAGCAGTTTCGAGTCGAAATGGGTGCCGGGGCTGAGGATTTGGGTGATGTCGCGTTTGACGAGTTTGCCGGGTTTGGCGTCTTCGAGTTGGTCGCAGATGGCGACTTTCTTGCCGAGCTTGAGCAGTTTGCCGATGTAGGATTCGGCGGCGTGGTGGGGAATGCCACACATCGGAACGCCGTTGCGGGCAGTCAGGGTGAGCTGGAGCAGGCCGGCGACGATTTTTGCGTCGTCGAAAAACATCTCGTAGAAGTCGCCGAGCCGGAACAACAGCAAGGCTTCGGAGGGGATTTGTTGTTTCACCCGCCGATATTGCTGCATCATTGGGGTTAATTCGGTCGCCTTGCCGGTGGCCATGACGCGCGGAGTATAACGGCGCGGGCCGGTGCCGACAACTACCGGCTGAGCAAGTCACGGAGCGCCGCGCGGAGTTCCTCGACTGCGAAGGGTTTTTGCAGCAGGGGGTTGCCGGTGCGATAAATAAAATCCGTCAGCCCCGTGCGAGCGACGGCTTGGCCGGTGATAAAGAGGAACCGTTCGGACAGATGGGGGTATTGCTGGCAGACCTGCTCATAGAGCGCCCGGCCGTCCACGCAGGGCATCAGCAAGTCACAGATGACCGCGTCATACGTGGCCCCGCTCAGCCGGTCGAGCGCTTCCAGGCCGTTGCCAGCCACGTCCACCGTGCAGTTTTCCAAGGTAAGCACTTCGCGGAGCAACTCGGCCAGTTCATAGTCGTCCTCGACGACCAGCACCGAATGAATGATTTGCACGGGACCGAGTGGTTCAATCATAACGCACGCTGGCCTACTTGTACGCCGTCATCGTGCGCGGCGCAAGGCACAGTCACCGGCGGCGGCGGTGCGCGCCGGGCCAGTGGTCGTTCCGAACAAACAGCCAGCCGCGGGGCGCGGGGCCATGGGAGACTCGCAGTCGCCAGGAATTGGTACACCCGGAAGGACTTGAACCTTCAACCCGCTGATTAAGAGTCAGCTGCTCTGCCAATTGAGCTACGGGTGCACCCCGGCTACGGCGCGGTAAACTAACAAACCGTCCCGTACGAGGCAAGCGCCGGTTGCGCCGCCGAGCGGCCCTGCGCCCATCGCGTGTTGGGGCGCCCCCCTCACGGCTATTGCCAGCGGGGAGTTGATTCGCTAGGGTATCTCCCATGCCGGTTCTCACGATTCTTACGGGCACGTCCGGGCAGTCTGTGCATCGCTGGCGGGGCGACGTGTGCAGCATCGGCCGGGCCGGCGGCAATGATCTGTTGCTCGAAGAGGGTGCGATCAGCGCCTACCACGCCAAAATCGAGCGTCGCCAACAAGGCTTTTGGCTCGTGGACCTTAACAGCACGAACGGCAGTTTCATCAACGGACAACGAATCAAGGAAAGCATCATCCGCCACGGCGATTTGTTGCAGATCGGCGAGGGGGTCCGGTTGCGGTTCGAATTGGAGCCGGCGGATTTGGAATCGCCGTCACCGCCATCGTTGGAGGCGGCCCCCTCGCTGCCGCCCCTCTCGCCCCAACCATCGCCGCCACCGCCCCGTGGCCCGATGGGGTTGCAGCCGGTCGGGATGAGCACGGGATTGGCACCGCAGGGGACGCAATGCCCGGCCTGTCAGACATTCATCCCGTTTGCGGTGAATTTTTGTCCGCGCTGCGGGTTCGGCGTGGGGCAAACGAATCTGCCGGCGGCGCCGTTCCAGCCGCAGTATGGCGGTTTTGTGCGGCCGATGGAGCCACCGGGGGCGGGCGTAGGCGTGTTGCCGTTGGTGGCGTTGTTATGCGGGATTTCGGTGATCGGGTTTCCGTTGGCGATCATCCTGGGGTTGGTCGCGTTGGCGCAGATGCGCCGGCAAGGCGGGTTTAGCAGCGACCGCCGGCAGGCCTTGTGGGGCGTGGCCCTCGGTGTGTTTTGGGCAGTGGCGTTCGCCGTGGCGGGCGGCTGGTATGGCACGCACCGGTATCTGACGGGCCACGCGAATGATATCGCCAAATTGATTGCCGAAAACGAAGCCAGCGCGTTGACCGACTTGAAAGGCATCGCCCGCGCCCAGCGACTGGCGCACGTCATCCGTTTCCAGGACCCACAACGTACCGGCCGGGGCCGGTATTTGACATTGGAAGAGTTGGCGCAGTTGGATACGACGTTGTTCAACCGCGATCTGGCGCGGGGCCGACGGCACGGTTACCGGTTCACGGTGCGCGAGCCGACCGAGCAAGGTTTTTTGGCAACTGCCGAACCCGAAACATACAATGTGACCGGCAAACGCACCTTTGCCGTGGATGCGACCGGCTTGCTGCGCGGGCAAGACCTCGAAGGCCAGAGCTACGCACAATACAACCAGCCGTTGGCCGTGCTCACCGACGTGAAATCGGCGTTCGACGGCATGGACAACGCCATCGCGTTCGAGGCCATCGCCTACGCCAAACGACTCGCCCAAGAGGGCCAATACGAGGAGTCCCGGCAGATTCTTGATGTAATTCCCGAACAATTCGCGATGACGACCGCCACGCAGGAGTTGTTGGCGTTGAAGAAGAGCGTGGACCCGTTCATCATCGAGGCGCAGGCGAGCAGCCGCTGGCAGAAAGCCCAAACAGCCGCCGATGAGGGCGATTTGAAACTGGCGATTGGGCTGCTCAGGGAAATCAAGGACCTCTACCCCGGCTACGTTAAGATCGCCGCGGTGACGGAGGAGTTGAGCCGGTTGGAGACGGCGTTAGCGCAACAGATGGACAAGGAAGCGCAAGCGTTGTTCGATCAAGCGGAGGCACTGGATCGCGCCGGCCAGCCGCAACAGGCGCTCGATCTCTACGTGCAGATTGAGAAAAATTACCCCGATACCGATTGGGCCAAACGCATGGCCACCGCCCGCCCGGCGTTGCAGCAATCCATCCGTGAAAAAAGCGCCGAGCAGTTGTTCGCCACCGCCCGCGATTTGTCGCCGACGACGGACTACCGGGCCATCGTGAACAACATTGACCTTTTGCGCCGCAACTATGCCGACACCGAGTACGTCACCCGCAACGAGGAAATGATCCAAACGGTCTATGCCAAGGCGCTCGCCCAACAATACCGGTCGCTCGCCGTCGAACAAATGGCCGCCGGCCGCGACGCCGATGCGTTGGCCCGGTTGGACGAGGCGGCCGGCAAGAACCCGTACCTGCGGCCGGCGCTGCGCGACCTGTTCTTGAAACTCTACTTGCGCGTCGGCCAGAAACGGCTCGAGGACGGTGACCAGCGCGAGGCGTTGACGCTGTTCCGCAACTACCTCGCGCTCGAACCCGAACAAAGCGAAGTCAGCCCCACTGTGCTCGGCCAACTCCACTACGCCGTCGCCAAATCCGAGTTTGCGCTCGGCAACTACCCGGCCTCGCTGCAAAACCTGATCGCCGCCCGCGCGATGTTCGACAAGGACGGCGACTACAACGACCTCTACGGCACCGTGCAAGTGTTGCTCGGCAACTACGAGGACGCGCTGCCGTTTTTCGACCGCGCCATTGCCGCCAAACCCACCGCCGGCAACTTCCACGCCCGGCGCGGCTACGCCAAAGTGTTGCTGGCGCTCTACATCGAGCAAGCCGCCGTGGACGCCTTCATGAAACTGCTCTACACGCCGGACCTGCTGCTGCCGGAAACTCTCCTCGCGCCGAGCACCGAGACCAACATCGCGGCCGATGGCACCAGCGCCGCCGCCCCGCCGACCACCAACGACCTGACCGGCAGTGTCCCCCTCTTTGCGACCACTTTGCCCCTGCCGGTCACCGGCCAAGCGCCGGACTTGCGGTTCCGCTACGATGCGTTGATGTCCCAACAATTGCTCGACGAGCTGCTGGATTTGCTCCAACAAATCCAAGAGACCGACACCTCCCAACAAGCCGGCGGCAGCGCGACCCGATCCACCGCCACCGCGCGCCGCTCAACGCGCGGCTCGACGAGCAGCGGCAGCGGCACGACCGGCCCGGCCACCAACAACGTCCAAGACACCCGCCAAGCCAGCATCCGCGACCGCATGGCCCGGGTGCGCACCGGCGTGGACATGGCCAACGCGTTGAGCATGGTTCACCAGCGCGTGCTCGAACACAACAACCGCCGGGCGCGGGCGGTCCAATTGATGCGGGCGATGAGCGCGCTCCTCACCGAGGGCAACCGCGACCTCGCCCGCGCCATTCAACTCAGCGCCGATCGGGCCGCCGACCTCGCCGAGATCCTCAAAGCCACGCGCGAACATGAAGTCCGCCTCGCCGCAGCCGTACCCCGCATCACGAGCTATCTCGAAACCGGCATTGAGACGATCAACCAAGCCTACCAGATCACGGAAAACCTTTACCGGAATGTCCGCATGTACCGGCTCACCAGCCCGGCCGATCCGAGCACGACCCTGGAAGTCTATATCACCCGGATTCTCGACCGCCGGCAGTTCGATGAAGGGATTCAGAGTTTGCGCGAGGCCGCCGAGATCAAGGTGCCGTTGGAGTTGTACACCATCGCCCCGGCTGGGGCGGCGGCCACCACGACGCTGCGGTCCGCCGCGCCCGCTCCCGCGCGCGCAGCGGAACCGTTGCCGGTTATGACCGACCCGTGAGGGACGGCAGACACGACGACAAGGCCCCGCCCTGCCGGAACGATTGCATCGCTTCGCGTATCAACGCTTGGACGCGGCCGGCGTGCGGGGCAGCGGCGGGAATTATTTCCGCGAGCAACTGGTCCGGCAACTTCCCCGGTTCCTCAGCCGCCACCAACGCCAGCGCCGCCGCAGCTCCCAACGCGAAACGACGCGGCGTGAGACCGGCATCGAGCGCAAGGCGCATCGTCCCCACCAGCCGGTCATCCCAAGCCAGCTTGCGGCGCGGATCACGAATCACCCGCCCGACGGCATCGCGCAAAAACGGGTTGACCATCCGTGTCAGCAAATCCTCGGCATACGCCCGGTAGCCTTCGGGCGTGAACAACGGATCCACCCCGCCCCGCTTGGCGATGAGCGCAGGACCGGATTCTTCCAGAAACGCCGCACGCGCCAGGGCCATGAGTTCCTGGTCGTGACCGGCCTCGAACATGAACCGGTAGCCGCGCCGGTGGGCCAAGTAACCGAGCAAGGCGTGCACGGCGTTGTGGCCGTAAAGTTTCGCCTCTTCAAACGGCAATAAGTCCGGTTTCTCGGTGAACACCTCGATCCCCCGCTGAACCCCCGGCAGGGTGATACGCGAGATGAGAATGCGGTTGAACTCCTCCACCAACAACGCCCGTCCCAAGTCGTCCGTCAGCGGTGTCAATTCTTCCTCGCGAATCTCCGCTGGGTCCACGACCACGCGGCTCATTTTGCCGATGACCGTGTTCAACGGCTGAAAATAATCACCGAGACGCGCCGCGTCGGAGGCCGCGAGCCTCTCGCGCACGGCCCGGTCCAGGATTTCGGCGGCATGGTTGTGGTTCTCGCCAGCGTAAAGCACGGCCGGTGCGGACGAGGTTCGGAGTTTGCGGGTCAAACCTTCGGCCAAAATCGCAGCGGGCGCCGCCTCACCGCGCGCAAAGAAATCCACACTCGGTAACGCGGTGGCCAATTCGGTCGCTTCCGTCACCGCCGCGACTAACGCCACGCGGTCCGCTGGGTCCTGGGGATTGAAGACCTCCACGCCGGTGACTTCGTGGACCACAACGCCGGTCGGGGTGGCCACATTCACCCGGTAACGGCCGCCCGCCCGGCGCAACGCCGTCACAACCTCCGGGACAACCTCGGCCACAACGAGCCGCTGAAAACAACGTGTCCGGTGGGCTTCATAAAGAAACAAACCACCCTGAATGGCGCCAAACCCAAACCCAAGAAAAACACGGTCGCTCATGGCTCAGGGTTGGAGCCTGGCGGTGCGCAATTCGTCCACGAGCAACTGGCCCGTCTGCGCACTGTATTGCAGGTAGCCAATCCACTTTTCCTGACGCGGATCGCTGCGCAAACGCGCACGCACTTCGATCCGCCACTGCGGGGGTACATCACCATCACTCGGCTTGCGCAGCCACATCCGCACGGCGGTCACTTCCATGCCGGCCAGCTTGGGATGGCTGACCACGTTGGCGATGATCTGGTCGGAATCAAACACCCAATGGCTGAGGTTGAGCACTTCGGTCGGCTCGAACCCGGAAAAATTCCGCCCAAAATGCCGCCACTTGGCGTCCTCGAACAATCGCAGGCTCGCGCCACGCGTGCCGATCAACGCGGCATCTTTGACACGGACGACGACGCCACGCTGCGAACGCCGCGCATCGTAAAACGTAAAGTCCCAAACGCGCAGCCGCAATTGCGGATCAGAGTCCAAGCCCGCCACGGCCACCAGTTGGTTTTGGACGGTCGGCCCGACCACCGTTTGGGCACGGGCCAACGCTTGTCTCGCGGTGAGCACCTCGACGGCTTCCGCCGCCACAGCCAACATTCCGGCCACCACCACGATCAATGCCAAAATTCGTGCTGTCATGCCTTTCGTCCTCCCTGTAAAGTGGTCGGGGCGGCGGGATTTGAACCCGCGACCTCTTGGTCCCGAACCAAGCGCGCTAGCCAAGCTGCGCTACACCCCGATCACCGATCGCCGTCTCTTATCATAGGAACTTAACCGCGACAAACCCTAAAATTGCCAAAATCAACAACGCCCACAACAACCGGTCAAAATAGGTCTCGACAAACTTCCGCACCCGGTCGCCAAACAAATAGATCAATCCGCCCACCAAGAAAAAACGAGCTGACCGGCCGACCAGCGACCCGACCACCAAAATCCAAAACGGAATATGGCAGACCCCGGCCGCGATCGTGAACACCTTGTACGGGATCGGCGTGAACGCCGCGATGAACACATACAAAAACGCCTCGGCATTGTACCACGCCACCACTTTGTCAAACACGGCTTGGCTAAAAACATAGGGAATGAAATACGGCTGCAAAAAATGCCACGCCACACTCCCCAGCCAATAACCAATCATCCCGCCCAACACCGACCCGACACTGCACACAGCCGCGTACCACAACGCCCGTTCGCGCCGGCCCAGCGCCAACGCCAGCAACAACACGTCGGGCGGCACGGGAAAAAATGAGGATTCGGCCACCGCCAACACGAACAAGGCCGGTACACCATAGGGCGTGTGCGCCCAATGCAACGTCCAGTCGTAAAGCCGCCGGAAAATATGCCGGGCCACCTCGTGCCCTTGTGGCGGTTCACCCGGCGACGGCGTGCTGGTCGTGGTCGGTGTCATGAAGGCCCGCACCAGTACCACACCCACCCTCTCCCGGCCAACACAAATTGTTCCTGTCATTGCATTGCATTGCAATCGGCGGCGGTTGCCCACGTTCTCCCTGTGCGAATCATCCGTACAAGCATCGGACGCGCTGGGTACTCGAACTCGGTCTCGATGATCTGAAAACCACGCTGGGGATGCAGGCGTTGCGCTGTCAGACAGCAGCGATGGTGCGCTGGCCTTTCTCATCGCCCACAACCTCCTATGCCGGATCATGGCGCAAGCCGCGCAACCAGAAGGTAGTGACCTTCAGCGGATCAGTTTCAGAGGAACAGGGGATGCTCTGCGCCACATCCAGGTCGCCATGACTCAGGCTGGCACCCGTAAACAACGGCAGGCGCCCGGGCACAAGTTGCTCCGCGTCATCGCGCCCGACCTGCTCGCCGAAAACCACGAGCCGTGAAACGCTCAATCCAGTGCCCACACCTGACTCGCTCACGCCATATCCAACGTGACCGACCAATCCGCACGGCTCGACGGGCAGAATCCAAACGGTGTTTCACCGAAGCGCCATTCCCTCTTCGGCGGAGGAATTTCTTGGCTTTGCCAGTGGTTGCGGCATAGTGGTCAGAATGAAAGCGACAACGATGGGCAAACGACAGGTCGCCGCCAAAGCGAAAGAGGTGGCCGGCAAGAGGAAGTCTGCGCATATCGCCCAAACCGGGTTGACTACCCGGACGCGCGGTCATTTGTCGGCGAGTATTCGCCGTGCGCAAGGCAAACGCGACTCCCGCTAACGGCGCGGTTCTTCCTGCAGGAGGCGCTTGATGCGCGCCAGTTCCTTGGCGTGTTCCTGGTCCAGTGTCGGATAATGTAACGGCAGGATTTTCATCGTCTCGAGGATGATTTGCGAGATGATGAGCCGTGCGTTCCATTTGTCGTCAGCCGGCACCACGTACCACGGCGCGTGCTTGGTGCTTGTGGCCGCCAGACAATCAGCGTAGGCCGCTTGGAAAGCGTCCCAGTCCTGACGCACTTCGAGGTCGGCACGGCTGAATTTCCAATTCTTGCGGGGATCATCCAAGCGGGCCAGCAGCCGCTGGCGTTGTTCTTCCTTGGACAGATGCAGGAAAAACTTCACGACGCGCGTGCCGTTGCGGTGGAGGTAATCTTCGAGGTGGACGATGTCCTGATAGCGTTCGCGCCAGAGGTGTTTGCCCACGCACTCCGCCGGGAGGCGTTGCGCGGCGAGAACGGCGGGTTTCACCCGCGCGATGAGCACTTCTTCGTAGTAGGAACGGTTGAAGATGCCGATGCGCCCGCGTTCGGGCAACCGACAGTTGGTGCGCCAGAGGAAATCATGGTCGAGTTCTTCGCTGCTGGGTTGTTTGAAGCTGAACACCTGACATCCCTGCGGGTTGACACCGCTCATCACATGTTTGATCGCGCCATCCTTGCCGGCAGCGTCCATACCTTGAAAAATCAACAGCACTGCATACCGGTGGTGTGCATATAACAGCGTTTGCAACGCGCTCAGCTCCGCCCGGTATTCCTCGAGCAAATCGCGGTAATGTTTTTTGGAGCGATAAAGTGGCGGAACTTTGGTCGGCCATTGGCTGAGTCGCACTTTCGCATTCTCGTCCACCTGATAATCACGCAGCTTGCCTGGGAGATTCATGCAGAAGTCCTTTCATGAGGGGCAGGTTCGGGTCGGCCATCGCCGCCGAGGTAATTGCTGATGCGCCACGCGTGATAACCGAGACGTTCAAGCCAACGCCACGCATCCAATGCCGCCAACGCCTGCGCCGGCTCCCACTCTCCGGCCGCGGTTTGCCGCAAAACCACGGGCCGATTTTGCCGTTGTTGATCCGCCAGTTCCAGCGCGCATTGCTCCACGGCGGCTAACCAATCCGCCGGGGCATTCCCCCGTAAACCGTCCGCCGCCAACTGCAACGCTTCACGGCTTCGCACCAGTGCCGGCTGCAATTGAGGGTGCGTGAGCAGCGGCCGTAAATCGGCCGGCACTGCCAGCCGTTGCTGTAGCCGCAACAAATGGTCCATGGCGTGGATCTGTGCCACGCGCAACTCCGACAACGGCGCGTCCTCGGTAACGGGAGGAATCTTGGTAAAAAACTCCTGAGTCCGTTCCAACGCCTGGCGGACTTGGGTGCGGCGCGCTTCCTCGCTGGAGGCGGGAGTTGCGGCCAAGCCGGTACGCACACCGTCAAATAACTCCCCGGCGATCTCGCGCAATGCGCGTCGCGTCGCCTCCAACGCCACCGCCGGTACGCTCAACAGCGAGTTGTCCAGATGCCGCGTCAACACCGGACCTTTTTCCGGCAACAACCACTCGATTCCCCGCGAAAACCATTCCACACCGGGCAGAAAAATCGCGACACCGAGCGCGATGAACGTCGAGTGGAAGGCCGCCAGACTTGTGGCCCCGGCCTCCAAGCCCACGTGCTCTTGCTCCCATTGGATCAGCCAGAGTAACCCCGGCAATAACACGATGGCAATTAGTCCCGTCGCCGCGTTGAACAGCACATGCGCCAGGGCTGTTCGTTTGGCCGGCACGCTCCCGCCAATGGCCGCCAGCACGCCGGTCACGGTCGTGCCGATGGACGCGCCAATCACCAACGACGCCGCCTGCTCGAAGTTCACCGTGTTCGTGTGCAGCGCTGTCAACGTCGTCGCCACCGCCGCGCTGGACGATTGCATGATCACCGTCAGCCCCACCCCCACGAGCATCGCCAATACATGCCCCAACAAACCGGAAGCAGGCAGGCGGGCGAGATTGAAGACGCCCGCCAGTCCTTGCATCCCGGTTTGCAGTGCTTCAATGCCGATGAAAATCAAGCCAAACCCCGCCAGCGCTAGCCCCAGTGATTTCCAACGACCTGTGCCCAACAGCCGCAGAAACGCCCCGGCGCCCACCAGCGGCAGCGCATAAAAACCCACGCTCACTTTCAAGCCGAGCACGGCCACAATCCACCCGGTGCCGGTCGTGCCGAGACTGGCGCCCATCACCACCCCCACCGCCTGCGGAAACGTCAACAGCCCGGCGCTGACAAACCCGATGACTGTCACGGTCGTCGCGCTGGAGGACTGCACCAGTGCCGTCACCAGCACCCCGGAGCCAAACGCTTTCAACGGCGTGCCCGTGAACCGCATCAACGCGCGCCGCAGCGCCTCGCCGGCAAACGCTTTCAGGCCGTCCGTGAGCATAATCATCCCCATCAAAAACAGCCCAATCCCACCGGCCAACCGGAAGGCAATCTCGATCATGCGGCGATATTAGAAGGTGCGGGGGCTGAGTCAAGCAGGCGCATCTTGATACTACCACCGTTGT
>CALBCO010000220.1 GCA_937927265.1 uncultured Verrucomicrobiae bacterium
GACCGAAGCGAGCATGACCGAAAAACGAGGTCGGGATAAGGTTGTGCATCCCGATCTTAAAACACACAAGCGTGAAAACCGGAAGTCTATAGTTGTCAAGTGGTTACACAATCGTCCCTCCGCCTTATCTTAACGGCATTGTGCTTAGATTATAGCACAAGGAACGGTTTTGTTAGGGGTTCTTAAGCAAGGCGATTTTTACTGACTATGTCTTTTTCACTTGCCGCTCCGCCTTGGGAAAAACACCGAGGTTTTCCTTTGCGGACGCGCAGCAATATGAAAAAAGACAAACTCGATCAACCAGTGTGGTACCCGGAATGGGGGACGCTCCTCCAGCATGAGGCATTTTCTCCGGCACAACGCGAACAGTACCGTCAAGCGGTAGTGTGCTATTTGCGTTACTGCAAACAGATGGGCCAGCGCGCGACGGTCGCGTCGGCTCGCCAATTTGTGGAGCAGTGGAATCGTGAAGAGAATCCGTCTGCGTCGGAACTGGCGACGACCAAGTCGGCATTGAATTGGTTTTTCCAAACGGCGCGCCGGCACAAACCGTTGCTGCGCGGCGTGCCACCACTGGCGCAGAAGGACTCGGGCAAGACGGATTGGGAACGCCGGTTGAACCGACGGGTGCGGACGTTGCACTATCAGTGGCGCACGGAACAAACGTATCGCGGTTGGAGTTGGCGGTTCGCAAAGTTCCTCAAAGATAAACCGGTTGAATCCGCCACCGGAGATGACGTGCGGGCGTTTCTGTCCGGCTTGGCGACCGAATACCGGCTGTCGGTGCTCTCACAAAACCGGGCGTTGAATGCGCTGGTATTTTTGTTGCGGGAGGTCTTCGCCAAGGAACTTGGCGACTTCAGCAATTTCACCCGCGCCCACAAACGCCTGCATATTCCGGTGGTGTTGACGCGCGAGGAATGCCAGCGGCTCTTCGCCGCGCTGGACGGCACGATGCGATTGATGGCGGAATTGATGCATAGCAGTGGCTTGCGGTTGACTGAACTGCTCGGCCTGCGCGTGAAGGATGTGGACCTCGCCTCGACCGCCTCCAGTTGATCGTGCGCACCGGCAAAGGCGGCAAGGACCGGGTGACCGTCCTGCCGGAATCGTTGGTGGACCGGCTCCACGCGAACCGGGAACGGTTGCGCAAGCTGTATGCCGATGACCAGCGCGCTCATATTCCGGGCGTCTGGCTACCGGAAGGCTTGGAGCGGAAATATCCCAAGGCTGGCCAGTCTTGGGAATGGCAATGGTTCTTCCCCTCGCGCCAGTTGATGAACGATCCGCGCTTGAACCTGCGCCGGCGGTTTGGGCGTCTGCAGTCCGTTGGATGCGGTTTGAGCTTCGGGATGACAACGACCAGGCGTCAGGTTGCGGGGTGATTGCGGTATTGAAAACACGGTCCGCCGACGGTGTTGGCAGCAGTCTCTGGAGTGCGTAACGGCAGCGGGCTGCGTCAGCCGGTGTTCGCCGCGGATCCGGCGGAGTTGTATCGGTGGTACGTGCAATGGACGCAAGCGGAGGCGGCGTTTCGGGTGAAGAAGAGTGATCTGGGATTGCGGCCGGTGTTTCACCAGAAGGCGAAACGGGTGCAGGCGCATTTGGGGTTGGGTTTGCCGCAACGCCCGAAGATGATGGCCAATGTAGTGCCGAAAAACGGCTCCAAAAAGTTGTAACCACCTGCAAATCAAGCTAGGCGTCTCTTTGACTGACGAACTTGGGCTAGACCCGCGTGCCCATTTGCGGCATACTGTGTGGGGTCATGGCGACAAAACTCTTCGAGACCGTCCAACAACTCTTGGACTCGTTTCACACTGTGGGCGGCATCAACCACATTGACGGGCACAACTTGCCCTCTCGGGATGCCGTCGTGGAAATCACACGGGACCTCTTGCGGCTGTTGTTCCCCGGCTTCTACGACAAGGAGTCCATCCATTCAGCGCAACTCGTCAAATATGCGACGGAGTTGACGTCCTCGATTGCCCGTCGCCTGGAGCAAGAAATTCACAAGAGCCTTGAATATCGGCCCAGTGCTGGCGGGCATGACCAAGACTACGCTGCTGCTGCCGCCTATGAGACGGCAGCGTTCCTCCAACAATTACCGGCAGTGCGAGCCATCCTCCAAACCGACGTCCTCTCAGCCTACGAAGGCGACCCCGCCGCCATCAGCACCGAGGAAATCATCTTGGCCTATCCTGGCATCGAAGCCATCGCCGTTCAACGCATGGCGCATTTGCTCTACCAACGCCATATCGCGCTTATTCCGCGCATCATGACCGAATGGGCCCACAACAAGACCGGCATTGACATCCATCCCGGCGCCCAGATTGGCGAACATTTTTTCATTGATCACGGCACGGGCGTGGTCATCGGCGAAACGTCCGTCATCGGCTGCAACGTCAAAATCTACCAAGGCGTCACCCTCGGCGCGAAATCGTTCCCCAAAGACGACAAAGGCCGGATTGTCAAAGGCATCAAGCGCCATCCGAACATCGAAGATGACGTGACCATCTACGCCGGCGCGACGATTCTGGGCGATGTCACGATCGGTCGCGGCTCGATTATCGGCGGTAACGTATGGCTCATTGAATCTGTCCCGCCCGGCACCGTGGTTTATCAAGAAGGCGGCCAGACCAAAATGAAACACGCCGCCAAAGACCGCGACAAAATGGTGGGCCACACCTGATCATCGGTCCTTGGTTTGACTGCTTTCCAAGGCTTGTTGGACATCCGCAAGGATGTCGGCGGCGGGGACAACGATCGGCAAGATGCCGAGGGCTGGGGTGCCGGAAAACATGGAAGTCACATTGCCCTCCCCTTCGGTCGCCACATGTCGCATCAAAATAATGCCCAGCGGCTGGCCGGCCAGCGTGAATACCGGCGAGCCAATGCCCGATGAACCACCTGGACCCAGCAGGTAAAACGAGCGCGGCCGTTCCACCACCGCGTCAATCCGCTCCAGCGACACCGCCACTGTCCGGTTGGCGACTTGGCCGAGCCGATTCAAACAAATCACCTGATCGAGCACCTGGGCTTTCACGTCGGCTTCCAACCGGAGAGACGGCAACGGGCGCGCGGGTGTTTCCACAGGCCGCAAAAACGCCACATCGAGGTCCTTGTCCCGCAACACCACTTCCGCCGCCAACTCGGTGCCGTCAGCCAGCACCAACCGGGCATCTTTGACCTGACTGTCAATCTGCAGGTCGCCGCTCTGGCCACGCGCCCGACTGGCCAACATGCTCCGCATTGTTTCCGACGGATCAATCGCCGACAATGAGATCACCGTCAGTCCGCTCGGATCAATCACCGTGCCCACCGTTTCTGTCTTCGATTCGCTTTGCTGGTCGCGGCCGCTGTACGACAAGCTTTGGTTCAACACCAGTTTCACCGTGAGCACGGCGGCCTGATGTTCCCGCCACACTCGCCGCCCCGCCTCCGCCGCGTCGTCGGCGCACGTGCCACTGACGGCTGCAAGGATAATCACCAACCACATGATGAATTGTTTCATGGGATTCTCCAGTTTGGTTCGATCTCAAGGTACCGCGTGTGAATACCGCGTTGCACCCGCAATTCCAGAAACCGCGGCCGCGTCACCGTCGCCGCCTTGAGTAATTTCTCCAGTGCCAACACATCCGCCACCGGCGCGCTGTTGACGGCAAGCACGATGTCGCCCGATCGTAATCCTCCCAGTGCTGCCCAACCGCCGTCTTTGACCTCAATGACCAGCGCCCCCGATTGGTCCGCGGCTAAACGGTCGCGCACCCGGTCAAAAAAACTCAGATCCCGCGCCGTGAACTCGAACTCGTTGTTTTGGTAACGCCGCATCTCGCGTTCGAGCGGCGGAGACCGGACCAACTCGACGCGCGCCGTGACCGGCTGGCCATTCCGCCACACCAACAACTCGGGCGTGCTGCCGACCCGATACTGCCGGATCAAATTGGCAAATGTTTCCTCATCGCCGGGTTGCGACACCGGGATCGGTTCACCGTCGAGCCGGATCAGCAGGTCGCCCACACGCAACCCGGCCTGTTCGGCAGTGCTTTGCGGATACACTTGCGTGATCCGCACGCCGGTCAATGTGTTGCTGCCAAACTGCTGCGCCATCTCCCGCGTGATCGCCTGCACCGCGACCGGCAACCACGCCTTGCGCGCTTCCGCGCCGGGATCTTCCAACTCCTGCAACCCCACCCGCACCACCGTGACGAACCGTTCCGCCCGCCGCTCAAACTCCACCACGGTCGGCACCGGCGCTGTGCGCTCTTTGAGCAATTGCTCCGTCATCGCCTGCAACTGCTCAACGGAGACGACCGGCCGTCCTGCCACCGCGCGAATTACGTCGTAAGGCATCAAATACGGCTGGCTTGCCCCGCCCGGTCCGCCGGGCCGCACCGAAGTCACCAGCGCGCCGTCGCGGCTATCCAACTTCAACTCACGCGCGGTCTGAAACGAAATGTTGCGGGCCGTCAAACCCCATTCTTTCAATTCGTGCTGTCGCAGTTCCGCCTGCTCGCGTTCAACGGTGCACACGTGCAACGTGAGTTCCCGGCCTGCCCGCTCCACCACGGTCGGCAATTCTTGCCCCACCGGCAACGCGCTGACCATCTGGTTCAACAGCGGAATCTCCTCGGCATACCGCACCGCGACTGGCGTATCCCCCAGCCGCAACAAAATGTCGCCGGACTCAAACCCCGCCGCGGCTGCCGGTGTGCCGGGAATAACCCCGGCCACCAGCGCGCCCGTGATCCGCCCGCTGCCCTTCGGCAACGGTTGGATTTCCAACCCCAGCCAACTGCGGATCACCCGGCCACGCTCCATCAATTGCGCCGCCACGTCGCGCGCCAGATTACTCGGAATCGCGCCACCGAGGCCGAAGCTGATCTCATTGACGCCAATCACCGCGCCCTGCAAATTGACCAGCGGCCCGCCGGAGTTGCCGGGATAAATCGGCGCATCGTGTCCCAGCCAGCGGACCAGTGCGCCAACGTCCTCACCATCGAGAGAAAACCGTTCGCGCTGCCGTAGCAAGCCGGGCATGATCATTTTGGCATTGCTGATGATGCCGCGGGTGACCGATTGCGACAACGCCAGCGGGCTGCCCATCGCCAACACCGTGTCGCCCACGCGCACTGCGTCCGACTCGCCCCACTCCACCGACGGAAACTCCCGCTCGGCGGGCGCGACCAATTGCAGCACCGCGATGTCCGTGAGCGGATCGGTGCCGACCAGCGTGGCTTCGATCTCTTCGTTGTTCGACAGGATGCACACCAACCGAGTGGCGCGGCCGGCGACATGATGGTTGGAAACAACGTGTCCTTTACGGGTGATGATAAAGCCGCTGCCGCTGATCTCCCGCTTGACTTCACGGCCTTGGGCGTAATCCAACCACACCGCCTGGATCCGCACCAAAGACGGCTGCACCCGCGCCACGGCAGTGTCCATCGCCGGCCGCAACGGGTCCTGCGCCGCGGCGGCGGCCACGTTCCACAGACAAACAAGGACCCACAACCAACGCATGACTTCAATCAAAAAAACGGTAGCGGAAGATGAACCACAAGGCGGCGAGACCGTCTTTCCAGTTGATCTTTTTGCCTTCGGTATAATCGCGCCCGGCATAATTGATGTCTGTTTCATAAAACCGGTAACGTCGGCGGGCCAGTTTGGCGGTGAGCTCCGGCTCGATGCCAAACCGCTCGGCGTTCAGCGTGATCCCTTCCAGACACGACCGCTTAAACACCTTGTAGCAGGTCTCCATGTCGGTCAGGTTGAGGTTGCAGAGCATGTTGGACAACAGCGTGAGAAAGCGGTTGGCGACATAATGCCAGAACAACAACACCCGATGTGTCCCCCCCGTGAAACGCGAGCCATAGACGACATCCGCTTTACCCTCGAGGATCGGCGTCAGCAGCTTGGGATAATCGCGCGGGTCATATTCAAGGTCGGCGTCTTGAATCAAGACGATGTCGCCGGTGGCTTTTTCCAAGGCGGTGCGCAGGGCGGCACCTTTGCCGCGGTTGTAGGGATGGCTGGTGATTTTGAGGTCGCTGTCCTTGGCCAATTCCGCGAGCACGCTGGCGGTACCGTCCGTGGAAGCGTCATCCACGATGATGATTTCCTTTTCCAACCCGCACGTGTCGGCGGCGCGGACACGCCGCACGATTTCCGCGACAGTGCCCACTTCGTTGAAGACGGGAATCAAGATGGACAGTTTCTGTAGTCTGGTGGCCATGAAACGCAGTATAGTATAAGAGATGTTCCAACTGGCTCAATGGAAAAAGACGTGGCATCACCGGGGCTGTCATGCTAGTATCACGACGTGTCGCCCCAGGGCGGGTTAGCCAAGTGGTAAGGCGGGAGTCTGCAAAACTCCTATACGTCGGTTCGATTCCGACACCCGCCTCCAATCTCTGCCACGGGTTCCTCAAGGCCACTGCGCGTCCATCAGCGGCGCTGGCCGGTTGTGCCGGCACCTGCAGTGCCGGCAAACACCACGCCCCGGGCGGGGAAAGCCTGCCGCAGGTGAATGGATGGGTGAGGCGCTCTGCGGGCCGGTGTCACCGCCTCACGCTGGCCCCGTGCCACCTTGCACTGCTTCGGCCCTGCCCCTTGCGTTGCGGAGGATTCTACATACATTGGCGCAAACATTGGAGGTCGATCATCATGGAAGAGATTACCTGCCCCAACTGCAACGTGGACGTGGAGCGCGAGGAATTGCGACGCAACAATCTGCGTTGCCCAACCTGTGGATATAATTTGAGTGAAAGCACAGATGCTGAAGAGCCATTCGACGATGAGTGGGAGGATGAAGAAGACGATACGGAGGAGGAAGACGAAGAGGAAACCTGAGGCCGGGCGGGGGACCTCATGTTGATTCAAGTCTTTGAAACTGGCCCCGCCGCCACGAACGGGTATCTAGTCGCCGATCAGGAGCGGGGACACGCGTTGGTGATTGATGCTCCCTACAGGGCCGCATCGGCCATGGTTGACCAGGCGCGCCGCTGGCAAACGCCGATTCGGTATCTGGTCAACACCCACGCCCACTGGGATCATCTGCTGGACAACGCCGCGCTGCTCCGATTGACCAACGCCCAGTTGGCCCTCCATCGCGATGGCGTGCCGTTGCTAAGACTTCCGCAACTCCAGTGGTTTGGGCTCGACCTCGAAATGCCGGTGTGCGCACCCGACATTTTTCTCGATGACGGCCTCACGCTCACAGTGGGCGGGTTGCAGTTCCAGATTCTTCATTGTCCCGGCCATTGTCCGGGCAGTGTCGCGTTGTTTGCGCCGGCCGAGCGTGTCGTGTTCACAGGCGATGTGCTCTTTGCCGGCTCGATCGGCCGCACCGACCTGCCGGGCGGCGACGCGGCGACCTTGTTGCGCTCGATCCAGGAGAAATTATTGCCACTGGGCGACGACGTGCGCGTGTACGCGGGGCACGGTCCGGTCACAACGCTGGGAGACGAACGCCGGCACAACCCGTTCTTGGCCGGGGAGGGACGTTCATTTTTCCCGTAAAAACAACTGTTGCAAGCGACTGGGAGTTCTGGTAGAAACTCCGCCGAAACCTTAACCCTCAACAAGGAGGATAAAGTCCATGGCTAAGATGACGAAGTCCGCAGTGCTGAAAACTCTCGCTGAAAAGGCGGGGGTGCCGAAGAAGGTTGTGGCCCAAATCGTGGATGATCTCGCGACGTTGGCCTGCAAAGAAGCCAAGAAGAGCGGCGTGTTCGCGGTGCCCGGTCTCGGCAAACTCGTGCTCTCGTCGCGCCCCGCGCGTTCGATGGTCATGCGGTTTGGCCCGAAAGCTGGCCAGACCATCACGGTCCCAGCCAAAAAGGTCGTCAAGTTCCGCGTCGCCAAGGCGGCCAAAGTGGCCATCCTTGGCAAGTAATCGGGCAGCGACAGCCCTTGTCGTTTTCCCAAAGGCGACCGCGCCCTGCGCGGTCGCCTTTTGTATGGCGACGTCAACCGTCGTCAAAACTGAGGGCGCCTCATTAGTCGGCCAAGCCGACCAGGCCGGGCAGGGGCACTTCGACCATGCGACGGGGCCGGTCCATGAGAGTCGCCGTGTGCCCACAGCCGCCCACGCTTGCCAGACGGGAAAACGGAGCGCCGGTGGCGCTACAACTCGGCGGGCGGCGGGCCTTGGGGCGGTTGAGCGAGCAGAACGTGAAACCGCCGTTCCAACACCAGCATGTCGTCACAGTAGAACTCAATCGAGTAGAGACCGGGCTGCGGGAAAACAAGGCCGACCAAATTGAAGTTGATCTCCACCGCGGCATGGATGTCAGGAAACTGGATGTGACCGTTGACTTCGCCGACCACATCCCCGGAGTCGTCATGGGTGATCTTGAGCCGGGCAGCGTATGTTCCCCGTCCTTCGGTCAAGGCGACAAAAACCGAGATTTGCGGATGCCGGCAAGGGAATTGGCTGGTGGCAATCTGATTGAAGATGCCGATGAGCGACTTTTTGTGGGTGAATTTGTCCTCGATGATCTGGTCGCAGATCACAATGGCGAGGCCGATCGGAGCGGGTTTTCCAGTTGTCATAGGGTAGTTACCGGGCGATGTCTTTCGGAGTGGGCACGGTGCCGCACCCTTGGGTGAGTGCCTCGCGGGCAAACTCGCCGTCACAATCCAGAGCTAAGAGTGCGTTGCCGTGCAGCCGCACCAGCGGCACGCGGTGTTGCGTAAGTTTGGTCAAACTCGGCTCCTTCATGCTTGTGTACTCGTGGCCGCCAGTATAAGCCCGCCGGGGTTCGCGGCAAAGAAAAAGCACAACCGGCTGCCCTCGCCGCGGCTCGCCCACGGACGGTCGCCCGCCAGCCACCGCAGGGCGCGTCTGCTTGACGTTGCCGGAGGCGCGACCGGTGGCGGGGACAACAACGGGATTGATTTCCGCGCTGCAGCCGCCGACCTCAATCGCGAATGAGTCCCTCTCAAAGCGCGCAATCTTCAAGTACTCCATGATCTGGGCGACACATTCATTGAGCGTTTGCCGGTCGGTGTGGACAATGACTTCGGGATGCAGCGGCGGCTCATACGGCGCCGAGATGCCGGTGAACTCTTTGATCTGCCCGGCGCGCGCGTTCTTGTAAAGGCCTTTCGGGTCGCGCTGCTCGCGGGCGGCGCGGGTGACTTTGCCGGTCGTCCAGAAAATGTTCTGGCTCTTGATCCCGCTGAGCATCTCGCGCCGGTCCGGATATTTGCCTGGGACAATCACGCCCCCCCGCAGACCTGCCGGTGATCCACAATGACAAACCGGCCCGTCGGGACGATCCGCGCATAGTTGTCAAACGCGATGGGGTCGCTTTGTGCAGATGGTCACTTCGGCCACGTCATTGCGCGCGAGGTATGGCCACTGCGCCGCGCTGCTCTCCTGTAAGGTGGAAGCATCCACGATTTTTTCGATGGACTGGACGTGGCATTCAACCTCGGTGGTGGTGAGCTTGAGCTTCACTTTGCGGCCAACTCCGAGGTTGGGGCGGCCCAACCAGAACAACTTCGCGCAAAACACGTCCGCCTCCACCGGCGGGTGCGTCTCGTGGGACGCGATCTGGCCGTGTTCCACAAAAATCTGCTCCGTCAACGTGATCCCCACGGACGGAGATCGGGATGAAAAACTGCGGCGTGATGTCAAGTCGTTGGAGGAACGCCCGGTATTGCTGCTCGATCCCAGGCAGAAACCTCCTGACGATAGCCCGACAGATCCATTTTGTTGACGACCCCCGCGATTTGGCGGATGCCGAGCAACTGCAGGAGATAGCCGTGCCGGCGCGATTGTTCCTGCACGCCTTCGCTGGCGTCAATGAGCAACAACGCCGCTTCGGCGCTTGCCACGCCGGTGACCATGTTCTTGAGAAACTCGTTGTGGCCGGGCGCCTTAGCGTTCCTTGGCGCGAGTCGGGTCTTCATCACGCCGGACGCCCACAATCAGGCCGCCGTATTTTTCCCGCTCAATGATTTTCTTGAGGTTCTCTTTGAGCGACGCCGAGCAGCCCCCCGGCCTTTGGTGTGGTTCATGCCGGCGGCCAGTGCCTCGTCGTTGCGGGCGATGACCAGATTCAGTCTCCACTCCTTTGTGAGCTGGTCGTGCAGTTCCATCAACTCCGGCATGTCGAAACTGGTCTCCAAGAACACCACCGGGAACGGCACGTGACCACAGAAGGCTTTGCGCGCGAGCCACAGAATCGTCTGTGAATCTTCGCCAGCGCTCCAGAGCATCGCAAGGCGTTCGATCTTATTGAACGCCTCGCGGATGATGAAAATGCTCTGTTGCTCCAGCTTGTCGAGGTGATTGATACGTCAGGCGGCCGAGTATGTATGAACGCTGTTTGGATGCAAGCGGCGACCGCCTCCTTTTCCCCGAAAACATTTAGCGGCAAACTCTGCATGGTGGCGATCTCCCCCATCGTGAGCACAAGGAGAAGCGCCGCCGCCGAGTCCAGGATTCATCGCGCCGGGGGGACAGATAGATCGCCATCTCAAACGCGCTGGCGCGGCATCACCGTTTACCGGCTGAAAAATGCGGTGGCCTGTTGGTTCACGGCGGCTCCCGAGCGCCACGCCCAGGCAGGAATGGCTGCGCCGCATGCAACATCGGATAGGTAATCTGCGGGGGCAACGTCACAAATCGTGACAGCATGGCCACTGGAGAAAATCCTGATTGCTCATAACGGAGCGACTGGTCCTGCGAAAAACATTCACCCCAACGTGAAACTTTCAGCCCTGCATTAGAAAATAGAGAGGGCGCACCAACAGGGCAGGAAAAGGACTATCTCCGTTTTCTGGGGCTGCAATGCTGTCAGTCCTGGAATCCTGACTTGTTGGGGAAAAGGACAAATGGGAAAGTGACCTCCGCAGTCTGAACTGGTTTCCGGGGTGTTGATCGCACCCCACCACGACGGA
>CALBCO010000221.1 GCA_937927265.1 uncultured Verrucomicrobiae bacterium
CATCGCGCCCCATCCCAAGCGCTGGCATACCCCGAAGGAACGCTTTCGGCTCGCCCCTCGTGGGGCGCGCTTCCAGCCGTCCTTCGGTTCGAACGTGCCAGTTTCGGGATGGACGGCAGAAGCTACGCGAATCGGTTTTGGGTTATTGATCTTGTCTCGGGCTGATTCCTTTTATCAGATGGTAGAATACGCCCGGTCGGGGCCGGTGTTCAAGGTGGGAAAACGACAGAGAGATGACCCGCGACCGGTACGGTCGTGCCACCAAAGAAAACAAAGGGGCGAACCTCGCGGTTCGCCCCTTCGTGATTGTGCTGCTTTCTTACTTCTTCAACGCCGCCTGCGCCGCGGCCAACCGGGCAATCGGCACCCGGTACGGGCTGCAACTGACGTAGTTCAGGCCCTGCCGGTAGCAAAACTCAACCGAGGCCGGGTCGCCGCCTTGCTCGCCGCAGATGCCGATCTTGAGACCGGCGTTAGTCTTGCGGCCTTTCTTGACGCTCATCTCGATCAACTGACCGATGCCGTCTTGGTCAATTGTCTGAAACGGATCGGCTTTGAGCAGTTTCTGGTTGAGGTAGTCTTCCATGAACCCGCCAATGTCGTCGCGGCTGAACCCGAAGCCCATCTGCGTGAGGTCGTTCGTGCCGAAGCTGAAGAACTCGGCCACTTCCGCCATCCGGTCGGCCAGCAGCGCCGCGCGCGGAATCTCGATCATCGTGCCGTACGGCACCGACAGCCGCACGCCGGTCTTGGCTTTCACCTCGGCGAGCACTTTGTCGAACAGCGCCTTGTGATGTTTCAACTCGCTCACATCGCACGTGACCGGGATCATCACTTCCGGTTTCGCTTTCTTGCCGGCCTTGATCAACTCGGCCGCCGCCTCGAAGATCGCCCGCAACTGCATCTCGGTGACTTCGGGATACGTCACGCCCAACCGGACGCCGCGATGGCCCATCATCGGGTTGTTCTCGTGCAACGACTCCCCTCGTTTCTGCACGTCTTCCAGCGAAATGCCGAGGCTGGCGGCGAGGTCGCGCTGCTTCTCTTCGCTCTGCGGGACGAACTCATGCAGCGGCGGGTCGAGCAATCGGATCGTCACCGGCAAGCCTTCCATCGCTTCGAGCGTGCCTTTGATGGACTTCTTGACATGCGGGTACAACTCGTCGAGCGCCGCTTTGCGTTCGCCGAGGCTCTTGCTGAGGATCATCTTGCGCAGCGCAAACAACGGCGCGTCGCTGCCTTCGCCATAGAACATGTGCTCCGTGCGGAACAGCCCGATGCCTTCCGCGCCAAATGACCGGGCGAGCTTCGCGTCTTCGGGCGTGTCGGCGTTGGTGCGGACGCCGAGTTTCCGGTATTTGTCCACGATCTTCATGAACTTCTGGAACCGGGGGTTCTCGGTGGCGCTGATCATCGGCATCTGACCGGCATAGACATACCCTTTCGTCCCGTTGAGTGACAGGAAATCGCCCTGCTTGAACGTCTGGCCGTCCACCGTCAGTTGCCGGGCAATGACGTCCACATGCAACGCGCTCGCGCCGACGATACAGCACTTGCCCCAGCCGCGCGCCACCAGCGCCGCATGCGAGGTCATGCCACCGCGCGCCGTCAAAATACCCACCGCCGCGCGCATTCCTTCGACGTCTTCGGGATTGGTCTCTTCGCGGACAAGGATGACGGTTTTGCCTTCCTTGGTCCACTGCACGGCGTCGGCCGCGGTGAACACGATCTGGCCGCACGCGCCCCCCGGCCCTGCCGGCAGCCCTTTGGCTACCGGCTTGGCATTTTTCTCCGCCGCGGGATCAACGATCGGATGCAACAATTCATCCAACTGCGCCGGTGCGAGGCGATTGACGCACGTCTTCTCGTCAATCAGCTTCTCGGCGAGCATGTCCATCGCCATGTTCAACGCCGCCGTGCCAGTGCGTTTGCCAACGCGGCACTGGAGCATGAACAGTTTGCCTTCCTGAATCGTGAACTCAATGTCCTGCATGTCTTTGTAATGCCGCTCCAGCAATTTCTGGATCCGGTTGAGCTCCTTATAGACGGCCGGCATGGCGTGTTCGAGCGACGGCAGGTGCTGGTTGTGCTCGGTCTTGGTAGCTTCGTTGATCGGGTTCGGCGTGCGGATGCCGGCCACAACGTCTTCGCCTTGGGCGTTGACGAGCCATTCGCCGTAGAACTTGTTCTCGCCGGTGGCCGGGTTGCGGGTGAACGCCACGCCCGTTGCGCTGGTGTCGCCCATGTTGCCGAACACCATCGCCTGTACGTTGACGGCGGTGCCCCATTCGTCCGGAATGCCCTCAATGCGACGGTAGGCGACCGCCCGCTTGCCGTTCCAGCTCTTGAACACCGCGCCGATGCCGCCCCACATTTGTTCCATCGGCGAATCCGGAAACGGTTTGCCGAGCACTTCGTGGACGCGGACTTTGAATTTATTGCAAAGCTCTTCCAGATCGTCGGCAGTCAGGTCAGTATCCTTTTCCGCGCCGCGGTCGTTCTTCATCGCGTGCATGATGTGTTCGAGTTGCATGCGGATGCCTTTGCCTTCCGCCGGCTCAATGCCTTCAGCTTTTTCCATCACCACGTCCGAGTACATCATGATCAACCGTCGGTAGGCGTCCCACACAAAGCGCGGGTTGTTGGTTTTCTTGATCAGGCCGGGAATTGTCGCGCTACACAGGCCAACGTTGAGCACGGTTTCCATCATGCCCGGCATGGATTTGCGCGCACCGGACCGGCAGGACACGAGCAACGGGTTCACGGGATCGCCAAACCCCATCCCCATTTCCGCCTCGACTTTCTTCAACGCCGCTTCGACCTGTTCTTTCAGGCCCTGGGGGAACTTCTTGCCGTTCTTAAAATATTCCACGCAACAATCGGTGGTGATCGTGAAGCCCGGAGGGACTGGCAAGCCGATCTTGCACATCTCGGCGAGGTTCGCGCCCTTGCCGCCGAGCAAGTTTTTCATCTTCTCGTTGCCATCCGCCTTGGATGGCCCAAAATAATACACGTACTTCGGAGCTTTCTTTGCAGTCTGCTTGGACTTTGTTGCCATAATATCCTTTTGGGTTAACCCCTGCCCGTTGCGGGCAGAGAATTGCTTTGCACAAACGGGGAAAACAACCGCGGGACTCTAACAAAAACCGCCTCTCTGTCAACGGCTTTTGCCAGACGCGCGCACACACAGCATGAGGTGCTGTTCCACGTCCGCGTCGGTCTGCGGCGTGGGCACGTCGCGGAACAAAAACCAGTGCTCAACATGCTCCACGGCGGCACCCGCCTCCAACCGGGCGAGCGGGCCGAGAGATTCAACTTCGAGCATATCGGCGTTGGTGAACGTCTCGAACGAACAACCAAAATCGGGATATGGCGCACCTGCGCGATGTTCAAATTGCTTTAGGAAAAACACTCCGCCCCGCACATACCCAGCCCAGCCATCCGGCACCGCCGCGCCGATTTTCTGTGGAGTGGCGGCTTGCGGGTCTTGCCGAAGCAACACGTATTGCCGGCCCAAAGTCCAGCGCGGATCGCTGAGATCAGTGTAGGCCCAGAGCGTCAGCACGTTGGTCGGCAACAAGTTCTCCGAATGCGACCCGCGCGGCGGAATGGGGAATACGCAGGTGCCACCTGGGGCCATTACCGACAACGCCCACGGCGCCAGATCGACCGGCCACAACCCGCAATTGCGCAGCCGATGAGTGATTTGCGCGGCGGGCCGGTCCGTGGCCAGACGCACATCCATTTCTTTCTGGATGCCCGTGCGTGCCTCGACCGGCTGAATGACGCGGACAAACCCGTCGTGTTGTTCCAGTGTGACCGGTTCGTTATCGGGCTGGTAACTGCGCGGGGCGATTTCGGGGGCATGCCAGAGCCGGTGACCACCGTAGATGCGCCAATCAGAACCGCCAGTTTTGCCGAGCATCGAGGGAAATTCCGCAAAAACATTCTCCCCGCCGACGAAGCCAAAGCGGATAATGCGCGGCCCAACATCCGTGGTGAGGATCAATTCGCTGCTGTTGTTGGCGAGCCGATAAGAATTCGGCCAACCGCCGTAGTTGATTTTTTCCGTGATCATAAATGAATGGCCATTCTCCAATTGAGTTGGTGAGACGGCTGGGGATCGAACCCAGGACCCACGGCTTAAAAGGCCGTTGCTCTACCAGCTGAGCTACCGTCTCACCACACGGCCCGCGAATCTGCCACAGCCGGCCAGGCCCTGTCAAAAGCAAACCGGGGCGAGCTTACCGGCCGCGCAGCCGGGGATTTTCGAGAAGACGGGGCGCTTCCTCGCCGCGAATCAGCGCTTGGAAGGTGGGATCGGCGCGTAAATTGTCGAAGTCGCGGTCGCTCGCCGCCTGCCGCCGGTACTCTTGGCGGGAGTCGCGGCGGAAACATTGCTGGAGCTGCTGCAGCGCCATCAGCCGGCTGTCGAGCAAGGCGTACGCCACCGCGAGACTGTAAAGCACGGCCGGGTCATCCTTGGCCATGGCGAGACTGGTCTGAAACTTGTCAATCGCCTCGCGCAGGTCATTGCGCTGGTTGCTGAGCCGCCATTGGTCCACGAGCGCGTGGCCCCAGGCGGTGTAGATGGGCGCGGCATTGGGTTGACTGCGGGCGGCTCGCTCGAATTTTTCCACGGCCTGCGCCAGCAACCGCCGTTTCGCGTCGCAGTCTGGTTCAAACCGCGCCGCTTCGACGAGTGCGGCCGCCCAATTCAGATGCAACGTGGCGAGATCGCCGCTAAACTTGGCGCGGTGGACCGCGTTGCTGAACAGGCCGGCGGCTTCGCGGAACAATCCGCTGCGGGTGGCTTCCGTGCCGGCGAAAGGCGACAGTTTGGTCGAGAGAATGGCGCCCCATTTGTTGTACAACTCCCAGTCCTCCGGCGCGACCGCGACGGCCTGCCGGCATTGTTCAACCGCGCCTTGGTAACACGCCAGCCGCGTCGCCGGTTCCAGCGGCAGATCGCCAATCTGTACCAAGGCCTCGCTCCAATACACGCGCGCCGTTTTGTCGTGGGGTCGCAACTCGACGGCCCGGCTGAATCGCTCCGTCGCTGCCTGCCACCGGGCAAACCGTTGGTTCACCTCGCCGGCTTCGAAACCCAGTTGCATCAACGCGAAGCCAGCCTGCATATGCGCTTCGGCAAAGTCCGGGCGAATCGTCGTCGCCTGCTCGTAGGCCTCGAGCGCGCCGCCCCAGTTGCGGTCTGCGAGCAACTGTTGCCCACGCTGATACGCCGCTGCTGCGCGCGCCAGCACGTTCGTGACCGGCGGCTCCTGAGCCCGCGCCACCGCCAGCCCGGCCAGCACCAAACTCAGGCCGACGAGGCGGCCCATTTTCCCAGCCGTGTTCAGCATTTCCCCAACCGCCGCGGCGCGGTCCGATGAATCTGCCGCACGAGGTCGCGCAACCGCGACCGGACCGGCCCGAACCCGCGCCATTGTCGGGCCGCTTGGACGATCAACGCCACCAACTCCTTTAAATCCGCCACGCTGACGTACTCCGGTCGGGGCCGCTGCCCGGGGCCGATATTGTGGTAGTTGCCCAGCGGCAAACACAAGCCGCCCACCCGGTAACCATGAGCCGCAAACGCGCTCGCCTCGCACGTGCCGCCATCCATCAACGCTCGTTGCACGGAGCGTTGACCGTTCCATGCCGCCGTTTCGAGGAACAACGTCGCTTCCGGCACGAATATGCTGAGCCGGTCGCCCACACGGACAACCGGCCCGC
>CALBCO010000222.1 GCA_937927265.1 uncultured Verrucomicrobiae bacterium
TCCTGAATTCCGCTGCACCTTCAACCTGACGCCGGTTCTGGTGCAACAGATTCAGGAACTGGCCACCGGCCAAGTCCGGGATCTCTGGCTCGAATTATCCGCCACCCCGGCGGCCGATCTCACTCCGATGCAACAGAGCGGCATCCTTGAACACTTCTTTCAGGCCAACTGGGAAAACATGATTCGCCGCTATCCCCGGTATTGGCGCTTGCTGGGCAAACGCGGTTTTCAAAGCCGCGACGCCACCCGCCCCGGCGTTGTGCGCGAGTTCACGGTGCAGGATTACCGTGATCTGCAGGTCTGGTACAACCTGGCTTGGTGCGGCTACGCGGCCGACCATCTCTACCCGCACCTTGTGGAGTTGAAGCGCCGTGGCGAGGGGTTCACAGAAGACGACAAACACGCTGTTCTCGACACGCACCATCACATTTTGCAGCGCGTACTCGACCATTACCGGCAGGCGGCAGCGCGCGGCCAAGTCGAACTGAGCACGACACCGTTTTTTCACCCGATCCTGCCCTTGGTGTACGACACGGAGTTCGCTCGCCGCTGCATGGAAGGCCGGCCATTTCCGCGCCGCTTCGCGCATCCCGAAGATGTCCGCGATCAACTGACGTTGGCGCGGCAACAACACACCGCCGTGTTCGGCAGCGCACCGCGCGGCCTGTGGCCATCAGAAGGCGCGGTCTGTCCCGAATTGGTGCCGCTGTTGCAGGAACTCGGCTTCGAATGGTTCGCCACGGACGAGGGGATCCTTTGGCGCACCCTGAACCACGCAGCCACCGACCGCAACGTTCTATACCAAGGGCACCGCGTGGAGTACGGCGGTGGCACGGTGGCCGTCGCGTTCCGTGAGCGGTCGCTGAGTGATTTCGTCGGCTTTACCGCGTCGCGTAACGAGCCGGAGCGGGCGGCGGACTTTTTGATTGGCCACCTCGAACGGATTGCCCGCCATTTTGGCAACACCGAACCTTTGTGTGCCATCATTCTCGACGGCGAGAATGCTTGGGAACATTTTCCCGATGGCGGCCGCGCGTTTCTGACAACGTTGTACCGGCGAATAGCTGCCCATCCCGAACTGCGTTCGACTGGCTTGACGGAATACTTTCGCACCCACCCGCCCCAACACACCTTGCGCAGCCTGCATACCGGCTCGTGGATCAATGCCGACTTCGATATTTGGATTGGCGACCCGGAAGAAAATCGGGGGTGGGATCTCTTGGGCCAAACCCGTGATTTCCTCCAAGCCAAGATCGCGCGGCAGGAGCTCACGGCTGACCAACAGCAGGCTGCCTTGCGAGAGATTTATGCCGCCGAGGGCAGCGACTGGTTCTGGTGGTACGGCGGCGATTTTGTGACGGATAATGACATTCTCTTCGATGAATTGTTCCGCGCGCATTTGCAGAACGTATACCGCATTTGCAGCGCCCCCATTCCCGATGCCTTGCGAACGCAAATCTGCCGCTCGGAAGCACCGCGCCCAACCAGTCGATTTACCGATCTCATCACTCCAACATTGGATGGCCGAGTCACTTCGTTCTACGAATGGATGGGCGCGGTTCACTACGAAGCCAGCAAAAGTCTCTCCGCCATGTACCGGGCCGAGTGGCTGGTGCATGCCGTCCATTTCGGGGCCGACCTCACGCATTTCTATTTGCGACTCGATTTTGCCCGCCCCAAGTCTCTGCCGGTTGACCTGAGAATTCAATTGGCCATTACCGCACCCGTGCCCGCGACGGTGCACATCCAATGGGAGGCGACGGGTGAAGTGCACGCCGAATCAGAAACGGCACCTGGGCAACGCCAACCGGTCGGGCAGGGACGGCTCGGAGAAATCTTGGAATTAGCCCTGCCGTTTGCCGGTTTGGGATGGACGCCGCGCCGTACGGTGACGTTCATCATCTATTTGGTGGACGGCGGCGTGGAACTGGAGCGGCATCCTGACCTCGGCGCCTTCAGTTTTGTCGTCCCCGACGAACGCTTCGTCGCCGAGAACTGGTCGCTGTAATGGGCTTGTCAACCCAAGTTCGTCAGTCAAAGAGATGCCTAGCTTGATTTGCAGTCGGTTGCAACTTTTTGGAGGCGATTTTCGGCACTACATTTGCCACCATCTTCGGGCGTTGCGGCAGCCTCAACCCCAAATGCGCCAAGCAGTTGCCCCAACTCTTTCTCAGGCTGCGCCACCACCCGCAGCCGCAATTCCACCCCACTGTCCGTCGGCAACATCACGTCCATCGAGTGCAGTTCGTCCAATTCCTTCAACAATTGCCGCGCGCACGTGCCCAAGCCTTTGCTCGCCATCCACTGTTCCAGCACCCGCCACAACGCCAACGCCACGAAGCATACCAAAATGTGCGCCTGCACCCGCTTCGCCTTCTGGTGAAACACGGGCCGCAACCCCAGATCGCTCTTCTCCACCCGAAACGCCGCCTCCGCTTGCGTCCATTGCACGTACCACCGCCACAACTCCGCCGGATCCGCCGCCACATGATTGGCGCGCAACAATACGCCCCGCGCGCCCGTAACCGCTCCACGTTCCCCTCGCTGACCATCCCCCGAATCATCACCCACACCCGCTGGGCTTCTCCGTACTACTGCTCCAACAACTCGACCATCGCCGCCCCCGTCCTCACAACCGCCCGAATCCCCGCAAACACCTCATACGCGACCGGCAAGCCTTCCGGCGTCACCACCCACCCGAT
>CALBCO010000223.1 GCA_937927265.1 uncultured Verrucomicrobiae bacterium
AAGTTGCTGGTGGAGCGGCTGGGCTGGCGACTGCCCGAACAGCCGCCGCCGCGGTTGCGGACCGTAGCGGGTCGAGTCGAAGCGGAGCCGATGTAGTGGCGACCTTTGGGCTGGTTGAACGATCCATCAACGACTTACAACGCTATCCTTCTCCAGTAGCGGAAATCGGGCTGGATTCACCGTCGCCAGTTTTCCTCCAAACGCGCGTTGGAGAAAATCGGACTTGAAATCAGACTAAAGTTGTCTTATTCATTGTTTGACATGAATGAGACACTTGTGATTCGCAATTTGCGGGTCAGTGTGGAGGACAAGCTGATCCTCAAAGGGGTTAACCTCACCGTCCGCAAGGGCGAGGTGCATGCTTTGATGGGGCCGAACGGCTCGGGCAAGAGCACGTTGGCCTACACAATCATGGGTCACCCCAAGTACACGGTCACCGGCGGGCAGATTCTGTTGAAGGGCGAGGACATCCACGAACTCGGCACCGACGAGCGGGCGCGCAAAGGATTGTTCCTCGCGTTTCAATACCCGTGCGAGGTGCCGGGGGTGCGCATGGCGAACTTTCTCCGGTTGGCCTGCAACGGGCGTGCCGGCCGGGAACTCGATGTGATAGAGTTCTACGACAAGCTCGAGAAGAAAATGAAGGTACTCGACATGGACGAGAAGTTCATGAAGCGGTACCTCAACGAAGGTTTCTCCGGTGGCGAAAAGAAGCGGAATGAGATTCTCCAGATGATGATGCTGGAGCCGGAGTTTGCGGTCATGGACGAGACGGACTCGGGATTAGATATTGACGCCCTGAAAGTCGTTTCGCAAGGTGTCAACCAGTTGCGCGGACCGGGGCGGGGCATTCTCATCATCACCCACTACGAGCGAATTCTCCGGTACATCAATCCCGATTTGATTCACATCCTCGTGGATGGCAAGATCGTTAAATCCGGTGGCCCCGACCTCGCCGCCCACTTGGAGGAACACGGCTACGATTGGATCGTGAAAGATCAGGTGCCCGCATGAACGCCCCTCCCCAAGAATTGCTGCACCGAACCTATAAGGAAGGATTCCACGACGACATCAAGCCAATCCATCAGGTGCCGAAAGGCGCCTCGCACGAGGTCATTGATTACATGTGCGACGTGAAAGGCGAACCGGATTGGATGCGCGCATTCCGGCATCGGAGCCTGGACCTGTTCCACAAACAGCCACTGCCGGATTGGCTGCCGGGGCTACGGGATCTTGATTACGACGCCATCACCTACTACGTCAGCCCGGTCGAAAAGTCCGCCCGAAAATGGGAAGACGTGCCGGAAGAAATCCGCCGCACCTACGATAAACTCGGCATCGCCAAGGAAGAACAAAAACTCCTCGGCGGCCTCGGCGCGCAGATTGACTCCGAAATGGCCTACCACAACATCCAGGAAACGCTTGCCAAGAAAGGGGTCGTCTTCCTGAGTTGCGACGAGGGGATGAAGCAATATCCCGAAATCTTCCGGGAACACTTTGCCAAAGCCATCCCGCCGGAGGACAACAAGTTTGCGGCCCTCAATTCGGCGTTCTGGAGTGGCGGCTCGTTTGTGTACATCCCCAAAGGCGTGAAATGCGACGTGCCGCTCTCGGTCTATTTCCGCATCAACGCGGAGCAATTCGGCCAGTTCGAGAGGACGCTGATTGTGGTGGACGACGACGCCTTCTGTCACTATGTGGAAGGCTGCTCGGCGCCCATTTACACAACCCATTCCTTGCACGCGGCGGTGGTGGAGATTTTCGTGAAAGACCGGGCGCGCTGCCGTTACACGACAATCCAAAACTGGTCCACGGACGTGTACAACCTCGTCACCAAACGCTCGTTCCTCTACAAAAACGCCGTCATGGAGTGGGTGGACGGTAACCTCGGCTCGAAACGCACTGTCAAATATCCGTCCTGCTACATGCTGGGCGAAGGCGCGCACGGCGAAGTGCTCTCGCTCGCTTCCGCCGACAAAGGGATGTGGCAGGATGCCGGTGCCAAAATGGTTTTCTTCGCGCCAAACTGCACCGGCCGGATCAATTCCAAATCCCTCTCCGGCCACGGCGGCCGCAGCAGTTACCGGGGGTTGGTACAGGTCCGCAACGAAGCCAAAAACTGTCGCATCCAAGTGAATTGCGACGCATTGATCCTCGACGACAAAAGCCGGTCCGACACCTACCCCACCATGGAAGTGGACGGCGACCTCGTCACGGTTGAACACGAGGCCAGCGTCTCCAACGTCTCCGAAGAACAACTTTTCTACCTCATGAGCCGGGGCATCAAGAAAGAGGACGCCTACTCCATGATCGTCAATGGCTTCATCGAACCCATTGTGAAAGAATTACCGATGGAATTTGCCGTCGAAATCAACCGCCTCATCAATCTGCAAATGGAAGGCTCAGTCGGATGAACCGCCAACTTGCCTGGCAGACTTACGAGAAACTACCGCCGCCGCAACACCGCAATGTCATGTGGCAGCGGTTTGATCTCCGCTCGCTCAAACTGCAAGATGTCGAAAAACGCCCGCAATCCGTACGCGTCACACTCAACGCCGCGCCCGGCGTTACGCTCGCGCCACTTGCCGAGCACCACCCGGAACTCGGACGTTCCATCCCGGCCGACGAGCCCAACAGATTCGCCGCCCTCAACGCCGCCCTATGGCAACACGGCGCACTCCTGCACGTCCCGGCCCATCACCACGCCGACCGACCACTCGAAATCACCTACGAAGTCACCGGCGAAAACGTCACCGCCTTCCCGCGCACGTTGGTCGTGATCGAGCCGGGCGCCGAGGCGACGCTCATCCAACGCTTTACCGGCAACGCCACCGGCCTTCATGCCGGCGTGACCGAAGTGTTCGTCAAGGAAGGCGGCCGACTGCACTACATCAGCGAACAGAACTTCGGCGACAGCCTGCTCGATTTCACGCTGAAACGCGCCCATGTCGCGCGCGACGCGGAGATTGATTGGGTGGTCGGCATGTTCGGCGGCTCGCTCACCCACTACGATGTTGAATGTGTCATGGATGGCGAAGGCGGTACCAGTTTCATGTACGGCATCGGCGCGGCGGATGGAAAACAACAAATCGGCCAGTTCACCCGGCAACACCATCGCACCGGCAATACGACGAGCGACTTGATGTTCAAGAACGTTCTGCGCGACGCTGCCCGAACTCACTACGTCGGCACAATCAAGGTTGAGAAAAACGCCAACGGCACCAACGCCTACCAGGCCAACCGTAACCTGGTGTTGAGCGAAAAAGTCAAATGCGATACCCGACCAATCCTGGAAATCGAGTCGAACCGACTCCGCTGTACCCACGGCGCGACCGTTGGCCGGCTGGACGAAAACCAGCTCTACTATTTGCGCAGCCGAGGACTCACTGCCGCGCAAGCACAGAACATGTTGATCGAAGCGTTCCTCGAACCGATCTTGGCGCGCATCCGCATCCCGGCCGTGTACGACGAGTTTCAGCAGTTGGTTCGGCAAAAAGCGCTCCGATGATCACACTCCTCAATAACATCGAACTCGAAGAAATCCGAGATGATTTCCCGGTTTTGAACCAGCACGTTCACGGCCAACACCTCATCTACTTTGACAACGCCGCCACCTCGCAGAAGCCACGACAGGTCATTGACGCAATAACCGATTACTACCAGCGTTACAACGCCAACGTCCACCGCGGCATCCACGCCCTCGCCGAACGCGCCACCCGCGAATACGAACTGGCCCGCCAGAAAGTGGCGCGGTTCATCCATGCGGAGTCACCAGAGCAAATCATCTTCACCAGCGGCGCCACCGCCGGCATCAATCTCGTCGCCCAATCCTGGGCGAGAACCAACCTCAGACCGGGCGACGAAATTCTCCTGACGTGGATGGAACATCACAGTAATACTGTCCCGTGGTATCAAGTCGCCGCCCAAACGGGGGCGGTCATCACACGTATTGAGTTGAACGCCGACGGCATACTTGCCGTACCGGAGATTGGCCCGCGCACGAAACTTGTCGCGGTCACGCACGCCTCCAACGTGCTCGGCACCATCAACCCCGTCCGCGAACTCGCGGATGCCGCACATAAGGTCGGCGCGGTGATTTTAGTGGATGGCGCTCAGAGCCTGCCTCACTTGCCCATTGACGTGCAGGCGCTTGATTGCGACTTCCTCGTATTCAGTGGTCACAAAATGCTCGGCCCGACTGGCAGCGGCGCGCTCTACGGCAAACGTCACCTGTTGGAAGCGATGCCGCCGTTCCTGGGCGGCGGCGAGATGATCCGGGAAGTCACCCCCACCGGCTTCACCTGCAACGATCTCCCCTACAAATTCGAGGCCGGCACCCCCGCGATTGCCGAGGCCATCGGTCTCGGCGCTGCTGTGGATTACCTGCAACGCATCGGCATGGAGAAGATTCGCCGCCACGAAATCGAGATCACCCAATACGCGATGGACCGGCTTTGTGAGTTTGTAGAAGTGATTATCTACGGCCCGCTCAAGGCCGAGCAACGCAGCGGGCTGGTGGCGTTTACTTTCAGCGACATTCATCCACACGATTTGGCGACGTTTTTTGACCAACACGGTATTGCCATTCGCGCCGGTCACCATTGCGCCATGCCCTTACACAAGAAACTCAGGCTCGCCGCCACCGCACGTGCCAGCTTCTACCTTTACAACACGCGGGATGAAATTGACACCTTCATTGCCGCGCTGGCTGCCGCCAAGAAATTCTTCGGCGCCTGCCCGACCGGCCGCGCGCTCGGATTCTGACCTCAGCCCGCCCGCAACACGTTGATCGCCGTCGCCGCGTCCTTGTCGGAGTCGAAGGCCAAGTGCATCACAAATTGCGTGCCGACGGAGGCAGCGGACGCACCCCGCACGTTCAGGCCCGCGGCGGCAAGTTTCTGCATCAACTTGGCACAGATTCCCGGCTGATTCGTCCCTTCAACGCACACCGAATGCAGGCTGTTGCTGACGCTGAATCCCAGTTGCGTGGCCGCTCGGATTTCTTTGTCGCCCCGCAACGGGGTCACAAACACCACGCCGGCACCAGGTTTGTCGGGTGTGCGCCGGGCGATCAAGAACTCCAGATCGGCCCCACTCTCCGCCAGCGCGGTCAGCTTGTGCGCCAATGCGCCTGGCTTGTCCTCGATGCTCGCCGCCCATACCTCTTCCCGTTCCACCAACAGTTCCATATCACTCCCCCTTTCTCTGCCGGGAGTGTATCACAAATCGCGGCCACAACAACCTCCCATTGATCCATGCCCCGGCTGTTTTCGCCCCGATGGGAATTTCCCTCCCCGGTGGCGTCACGCTGTGCTATCTTCCCGCCAACATGCTCGAAGAACTGTATCAGGAAATCATCCTCGACCATTACCGTCGCCCTCGGAACAAGGGCAAGGCGGTCCCCACCGATGTCGCCTACAAGGAGTACAACCCGTTGTGCGGCGACGAGATTGAGATAACGGCTCATCTGGCCGATGGCAAGATCGCGGAGATCAAGTTCGATGGACACGGCTGTTCCATCAGCCAGGCATCTGCCTCGATCATGACGCAGCAATTGCAGGGCAAGACAGTAGCGGAAGCGCGCGCATTGATCGAACGGCTCCAACTGATGATGCGGGGCGAAATCCCATTTGGTGGCCGCGAAATGGGCGACTTGAAAGCATTAGAAGGCGTGCTGAAATTCCCTGTCCGGGTCAAATGTTGCACCTTGGCCTGGCATGCTGCTTACGAAGGTCTGAAGAAGGGGGTCTGACCGTGGCAGCGGTGTAAACGGACATTGCCGTTTCCTCCCGTCGCGTGCTATTCTTTCTCGTGGACAATCACGCGATAGAGGAGCCAAATGCCCAACCAATCGCACAGCCCTGATGATCGAGACGCCGCCACTTTAATGTGGATCGTGGTGGGCCTGTTGATTGTGGCGCTGGGTGTGTGGGTCTTGAATGCGGCACGCCGCCCGCCGCGGGCGGTACCTGTGTTGGCCGAGACGCCGGCCGTGATTCCCGCGCCCGTGCCGCAATGGGAGGAATCCTCCGCCCGCGGCAGCCGCAGTCAGGAATACTCGCCGGCCTTTCTACAGATGGCGTTTGGCGACAATCCCATCCTGTTGGAACAAATCCAAACCACCCTGGCCCAAACGACCAATCTGCCATCGGCCACCGTACCGGCGTCGCCAGTTGTTGACCTGATAATACCGGCATCCGTTGCATCCCTCCCCGCGCCGAGCTATCGGTACGCGAAACATTTTACGGTGGAAGAGGCGCGCAGTTTGCTGCCCGAATTGCGGCGCATGTTTGCCGGGGCGCGCGCCGCGCGGGACCGTTTGGAGGAAGCCCATAGCGCACTGAACCCGCAATTCGCCGCCAATCCCCGCCTGCGGCGCGAGGATGGGGCCGCGACGACCCTGCGGCAACTGGCTGTCCTCAAACACTGCGCGCACCAGATCGAAAAAATGGGCGCTGTCATTGAAGACCTCGAAGGGGGCGTGTTGGGATTCCCGCACCTGCGTGGTGGACAAGAGGTTTTGCTGAGTTGGGCGCTCGACGAAGACGACATCGAGTTCTGGCACCCGCTCGATGTCAGTTGGACCGACCGGGAACGCTTGTAGCGGCCCTCAACGCTCCGTCGGTCCTGACTTCAACACGTCCACGCCCGGCGGGACGACACAGGTGCCAAAACTGAACGAGTATACGGACAGCCCCTTGCCTGCGACGTAAAAGCGCAACTCATGGCGGCCGTACGGTTGCCGGCCAATCACCTGATACATCCGCGCACCGTCCACTTTGAGGTAACTGCGGCCCGCCTCGTCATACTGCACATCCGCGCCTGCGACCTCGCGTTGCAGCCACTGCCCGTCTTGCTGCACGAACACCTGCAACCAATAGATCAATTCCGGCCGCAATACCGCATTGACCTCCGTGGCCCGGTAACGAATGCCGACATAATCCTCCAACTCCCCAGCATCGCGATGGTGACGGAGGTACTCGCTGTGGTTGACCCACTCGCCGACGGCGTACACCTGATCGTCCGGCGGTGCAGCCGGCGCACGATAGAAGACCGGCTGGTTGGGAACTTGCTCCGCATTGGCCAGCCGGCCGCGGATGTGGCCGAGGTACAACTCCCGTGTGATCGGATAACACACCGCGCCCGGCTGATCCGTGTCGCGCACGGGCGCGACCGGGGCCGGCCACGGCCCAGGTACCCCCGCTCCCTGGAGCAATCGCTGCAAGAGCAACTCCATTTCCACATACCCGCCCTCGCCGATCCAGTCCATCCGGATCAGTCCCTGGGCATCCACGACGATCTTGCGCGGCCAATATCGGTTCGCATACGACTCCGCGATTGCCAGGTGACTGTCCACCACCACCGGATACGTCAGCCCGAATCGCGCCACCGCCGCCGCCACGTTCTTCGGGTCCATCGAAAACTCGTATTGCGGCGCATGCACCCCGATGATCACCAAACCCCGGTCGGCGTAACGTTTCTGCCATTCCTTCACATACGGAAACGTTCGCAAGCAATTCACACAACTGTACTCAAAGAAATCCAGCAGCACGACTTTGCCGCGCAACTCCGCCAACCGCAACGGTGGCGAATTCAACCACGTGAACGCCCCCGCCAACTCCGGAGCCGGCCGCGCCGTCTCCCGTGGTTTCGCACATCCGCTCAGAATCAACAGGACCAACAGGAGCCGTTTCATGACTGGCACACCGGGCAAAAATACGTGCTCCGCCCCGCCAACGTCATCCGCCGGATCGCAGTTCGGCACCGCCGCAAGGTTTTCCCTCCCGGTCATACACGAAAAACTCCTGCACCTCGAAAATACGCGGCCCATAGGCAATCGCCTTCCGCAACGCCGACCGGATCCCCCGCTGCAACCGGCCCAATTCCGCCGTCGTCAGCCGGTGTGCCGGCCGGCTCGGATGAATCCGCGCCCGCCACAACGATTCACTTGCATAGATGTTGCCCACTCCGGCCACCACCGATTGATCCAACAATGCCATCTTCACTGGTCGCGTCGTCCGCCGCAGCCGGTCGAGCGCGAATGCCAAGCTCAACGGTTCGGGCCCCAACGCCGCCAGCCGTTTCGCCAACACCCCGTTTGGCAGCACCTCAACCACGCCAAAGCGCCGGCTGTCGGCAAAATATGCCGTGCCGGCGTCGGTGTGCAGCGCCAGCCGATAGCGCGTGGGCGGGGCGAACTCAAACCACCCAGTCATTCGTAGATGCACGACAAGATGCGCGCCATTACTCAGATCAAAGACGATCCATTTTGCCCGGCGGCGGATTTGACGGATGCGCAAGCCGGTCAGTCGTGGCAATCGGATCTTGCGCCGGTCGCGGTTTTCGACGCGCTGCAGGAGCGCCCCACGCAAGCGGCGCAACTGTTGCACTTGGATCTGGACTTCGGGCAATTCCGGCATGGTCGTCGTCGTGGTACCCGGGGTGGGATTTGAACCCACACGGGGTTTTAACGCCCCTTCGGATTTTAAGTCCGATGCGTCTGCCGTTTCGCCACCCGGGCCTCGCCCCCATCATAGGACGACGACTGGGGGCGGTCAACGGTTGACGTGAACGACAGTTGCCGGCGGGAAGCCGTTGAAGTACGTCGAGCTGGCGTGGCTGTATGCGCCAATGTTTTCGCTGTAGAGCAGATCACCCAATTCTAAATTACCCGGCAAGTTCTCGGCCAACGACACCACATCGAGCGCGTCACACGTCGGGCCAAACACGGCGCAAATCTGAGTCGGCCCTGGCTTGAAGGACTTCAGATGATAATGGCAGTGATCGAAGATCACCCCACTGAAGGTGTGATAAACACCATCGTCAATGTAGTAGCAGAGCTTGCCGTCGCGCACAGCCTTGCCGATGATCCGCGAGACGGCGATGCCGGCGGTGGCTACGATGAAACGGCCCGGCTCGGCGAGAATCTGGATGTCTTTGGGGAACAACCGGTCCAACTCCCGGTTGATGATCTTCGCCAACTCGGCAAACGGTTTGACGGTGTTGTCGTAGGGGGCCGGGAATCCGCCGCCGATGTCGAGCACGTTCATCTTGGTGTAGCCGCGTTCCTGGGCTTCCTGGAAGACGTTGGCGGCGAGGTTGATCGCTTGGACGTAGTTTTCAAAATTGGTGGTCTGGCTGCCGACATGGAAGCTTAATCCTTCAACGGTCAGTCCGGCTTTGTCGGCTTCCAAAATCAAATCCACCGCCTCGCCGGGGGCGGCGCCGAACTTGGACGACAACTCCACCATCGCGCCGGTATTGGCGACCTTCAGCCGCAATACCAACCCGGCATTCGGCGCGAACTTGCGAATCTTGCGGATTTCCTCGGCGTTGTCATAGGTGACGAGGGGGTTGTAGTGGTCCAGTTCCGCGAGGGTCTCGTTGGCTTTGATCGGGTTGGCGTAGATGACCTTGTCCCAAATCCACTGCTGGCGTTTCTTCGCCGGCAGGTCTTTGATGTTCTCGCAGACGACCCGCAACTCCGGCAACGACGCCACGTCGAAGCTCGCACCCGCCTTGAACAATGTGCGGACGATCTGCGGATCGGGATTAGCTTTAACGGCGTAATACGCCTGGACGCGGGGTAGATGTTTCTTGAACGTCGCGTAATTGCGACGCAACTCGTCGTGATCCACCACGAACAACGGCGTCCCGTGTTCGCGGGCCAGCTTCTTGAGCGCAGGCAGTGTCACCATGCTAGTCTCTGTCCGTGATCAGGAAGTTCTTGAACTGCCACACGTCGTTCCAGTCAATGTTCGGGTTGTTGTGGCCCTCGAAAGCATTGGTGTAGTGCTTCAGCGGCGTCCAGTCCACCGGCTTGGAAATCCATTTGCCGAGATAGGGCTTCGCCAGCCGCAAGATGTATTCGTGCGGCAAGTCATCGGGCACGCACACGCCCTTGGCCGGGTTTTCGATCATCCAATGCACTGCGGCGACGACTGAGATCGCCACCTGCATCGTGGTCGCGTTTTGATGTGGCACGAGCCGCCGCGATTCTTCAATGCTCAGATCGCTGCCGGTCCACCACGAGTTGTAGGGGTGTCCCATGAGCAACGCGCCGAGAATGTCCGAGCCGCTGATGATCTCATCGTTCAAGATGCGTTGGTTCTCCTGGAGTTTGTAATCGTAACCGCGAAGTTCATTCAGCGACGCGATGGCCGAGTCTGATGGGCAATACGCGTAATGGACGGTCGGCCGATAAATGGCTTTGCCGTTTTCCCAAACAGTCAGACGGTCGGAGATGGTGAACGCTTCGCCATGGCGAACCACCATGCCGTGAATACAATAGTCCGGCACCCACGACACGACCCACGTGTTGATGCCCATCCGCGCGAGGCAGATTTGGTTGCGCGGCCCCTCCGCGTGCTCGAAGGCCAAGGCCGGCAATTCCTTTTCGTGCGTCCCCCACCCCATCTCGGCGGTGGTCGTGCCTTCCTCGCGGAAGCCTTCGACGCTCCACGTATTGACGAACTCGTTCACCTGTTTCGGTTTGTTGGTGATCTGCGTATCGCGCTCACTGCAATGGATCACCTTCACGCCCAGTTTCATCGCCAGCCGGTTGAAGGTGCCGTCTTTGATGAACTGCTCGATCTCTTCCCGGTCCAGCCCGTTGACTTTCTTCTCGCAGATCAGCCGCTTGCCGATGTCAATCAACCCCTGTTTCGTGAAATGCGAAATCAAGCCCGGATTCGCGCCGTGTTCGAGCACGGCGGTTGGCCCCGGCTCGTTCCAGCGCGCTGTCATTCGGCGGATGTTCATGTGCCGCCAATAGAGCGTCATCTTCTGCGGCGGAGCACCTTTGGCGTTCTCGTACGGATCCCACAACTCGACGGAGGTGTTGACGTACAGCACACCATTGTCGTGGCACCACTGGAGGATTTCGCAGGCGTCAATGTTCCACGCCAAATCAATCAACACGTCCCCGGCGCCAAGATACTTGCCGAGCAAGCTGCCCAGGTTGTCGCGGGTCACGCGTTTGCGGACAAACTTCACGCCGCGCGCCGTCCACGGCCGCAGCACCTTGCGCCGATCCTCGAAATCCAGCACCGTGACATTGCGGAGCGGCATCTTCACGTGCTTCAGCAAAATCGGCAAGGTGCATTGCGCCACCGCCCCGTACCCGACAAACACCACCTTCTTGTCGAACTCAATCATGATCTCCTCGTTCTCCTTCACTTGCCCGCCTCAGGCGGGTTTGCACAGCGCCAGCGACAACGTCTTATAGACCAACTTCGCCGCCAGAAAATCCGGCCCCGTCATGCACGGGATCGGCGCCAATTCCACCACGTCGAACACCGGCACCCGCCTCGCCTCGCGCGCCACGGTGTGCACAATGTCCATCAACTGCTGCCAATGCAGCCCGCCCGGCTCCGGCGTCCCGACCGCCGGCATCTCCGATGGGTCCAGTCCGTCGAGGTCCATCGTCAGATAAACCTGTTTGCCGCGGACATACCGGGCCAACTTCTTTAGATACTCCTTGCCGGCCAATGCTTCCCCAGCGCACACGATTTGCACCCGTCCACTTTGCCGGTAAAACTCCGCCTCGCTAGCGCCCATGTTGCGGATGCCGATCTGAAACAACGGCGACACCTCCGCAATCCGCCGCGCCGCGCAGGCATGACTGAATCGTGTACCGTCGTACTCATCGCGCAAATCGCAATGCGCGTCCACCTGTACGGTGACAAAATCCTTCACTCCCGCCCGTGCCATCCCGCGCGCCACGCCGCCGGAAATGGAATGTTCGCCGCCGAGAATCGCCAACATCGCCGGTGCCGGTGTTCCGGTTAGGATACCGGCCACCCGTTCCTCAATCGCGCGCATGACTCCAGCCGGCGATTTCCGGCCCGGCCGCAAGGCCGGTAACGTGTGCACGCCATAGTGCCGGTAGGGCTCGCATTCAAACTCGTAATCGTACAACTCCACCTGGGCCGACGCCGCAAGAATCGCCGCCGGCCCCTGGCTGGCGCCTTTGCCGTAGCAGACCGTGCCCTCATACGGGATCGGCAGCACCCACGCCTGGGCGCGATCGGCCGTGGCGACTGCGCCGCGCAACGCCAGAAAGTTGCCCTGTGGCGAATAGCGCGTCGCGTCGCCCGGATTCAATTCTGTTCGTCTGCTCATGGCTTGTACAATGACCTGAAAACTTGCCCGGAGACAAGAGCGAACTGTCGTCAGCGGTCCGAAATTCGCGGGGCGACGATCCCCGCCGGCACCGGCCTCGGACCGGTATCCATGAGTTGCTGAAACTCCGGCCAGAGGCGTATCCCGTCGAAGTCGCGGTCTTGCCGGGCTTGCGCCTGCCACAGACCGTGCGGATCGTTTCCCAAACACGTCCGCAGGTGACGCAGCGCAGTCTCGCCCTGCCCGAGCAACGCGCTGACGCGCGCGAGGTGGTAACAAACCTCCTGATTCTGGGAATTCTTCTCCAATGCAGTCAACAACCGCTCACTGGCTTGCCGCAACAACATCCGATCCTCCTGCAACTTGCCCAAATGCGACAAGGTCAATCCCCACGCGCTGTAGAGTTGATCCTGCTCGGCCTGTGTCGGCACCCGCGCCGCCGCCTCAAAATGTGCCAGTGCCTCCTGATATAGCCGGACTTGCTCCGCCGACTGTGGTGTCACCCGCCCCAACAACATCAGCGTTGCGCCGAGATCTTGCTCCAACGGGGCAGTGTCCGCGCTGAACCGGGCCGCCTGCAAGGCCAATGCAAAATGCGTGCCCGCCATCCGCAGTAACTCGCGCTGCAGCGCCGCCTCCGGTCCCCGCCCGCTTCCGGCGACCAACAGCCGTGCCCAGTCCGCGTGAGCGTCCCCACCCACACTTGGACCCCGCACCGCGACCGCGAACCGTTCCTGGGCAGCATATCATTCTCGGAACAGGCGGAGTACCTCCTCGGCGGTCGGCATGGAGTGCGCCACAGTGCTCCACGATAACAATGCGATCATCAACAACGGCCGGTTCACACTGTGCACATCCTACCGCCCGGTACTGAAAAATCAACCGCCACCGGCGTCCTCATGAGCGACCTTTGCGCCTCGCGAATAATCTTTGCCCCCCAGTTGCCGATTCACCCGAATCGTACCTGGTATGACCGAGGCGTGAGTCATTGCCAGGGCGAACAGTTTTTGCTTGCATCATGCGCACCGGGTTCGGGACGAGGTGCGCTCTTGTTCCATCACACCCAATCAATCCGGCAGTGCCAGTGGGCCAGCCAC
>CALBCO010000224.1 GCA_937927265.1 uncultured Verrucomicrobiae bacterium
TTGGTGGGCTTCTCGATCTTCCACCGCTCGGCCAGCTTGCGATTGATGAGGGCGACTTTCTCCCGGTAGATGGGCGACGTGTAACAGTGATTGTGCCGTTCGCCATGCAGATTGCGGACGCGGTTCGGGCCAACCCGCAGTACTTCCGGGTACTTCTGCGACAGCCAGGCCGGGCGCGCTCCACTCGGCGTCGCCAACACCGCGAACGCGCCGTTCGCCGCGAGTTGATCCATCACCCGGTCCAGCCAATCAAAGGTGAACTTTCCTTCCGCCGGTTCCACGGCCGCCCAGGAAAAAATCCCAACCGACATCGCATTGCAGCGCGCCAGTTTCATCAGTCGCATGTCTTCGGCGATGATCTCCGGCATGTGCAACCACTGGTCAGGATTGTAATCTCCGCCATGAAGGAAATGCGGACACTTCGGGTTGATGGGCGGATACCGTTTCATCAAAACCTCCTTAGATTCGTTTGGCGCGCGCGCCTTGCGGCGTGTCTTCGATCAGCCAGCCTTGCGCTTTGAGTTGGTCGCGGATTTCGTCAGCCCGCTTGAAGTTCTTTGTTTTCCGGGCGGCTTGCCGCTCCGCCACCAGTTGCTGCACTTCCGCTGGCACCTCGGATTGCACGGGCAATCCGAAACCGAGAACTTGATCCAGTTTCTGCCACGTGGCGAGGATGCCGGTGGATTCGTCGGCGCTGAGGACGCGCTTGTTCGCCTCCCGGATGAACTCAAAGAGGACACCCAGCGCGCCGCTGATGTTCAGATCGTCATCGAGAGCCGCCTCGAACGGCGCGCTGAGGGCAGCGCGCCCTACCGGGGCGGCCGGGATTGTGGGTAGGGCGGGCTGCCCCCAGCCCGCCATGTCCTGCAGCTTCAACAAGAACTCGTCCATCCGCTGCAACGCCGACCGGGCGGCTTGAAGACCATCCATCGTGAAATTGAGCGGATCGCGGTAGTGACAGGAAATTAGGGCGTACCGGATTTCGCGGCCGGTCCAGCCTTTGGCCAGCAGGTCGCGAAGCGTGAAGAAGTTGCCGGCTGACTTGCTCATCTTTTTGCCTTCGACAAGCAAGTGAGCGTTGTGCAGCCAGTATTTGACGAATGGTTTGCCGGTCGCCGCTTCGCTCTGGGCAATTTCGTCTTCGTGATGCGGGAAGACCAAATCTTCTCCGCCGCAATGAATGTCAAACGTCTCACCGAGGTGTATCATGCTCATCACGCTGCACTCAATATGCCACCCCGGTCGCCCCGGCCCCCACGGCGAATCCCATCGCACCGGCCCGTCCGCTTCATCCCACGCTTTCCACAACGCAAAATCGGCCATTTGCTCTTTGGCGTACTCGTCCTGCTTGACCCGTGCCCCGGCAACCTGTTCGTCGAGTTTCCGGTGCGAGAGTTTGCCGTACTCCGGAAACGATCGGATGGAGTAGTACACCGAACCGTCGTCGGCCACATACGCGTGTTTCTTGGCCACGAGCGTTTCGATCAACTGGATGATGCCCGGAATGGTTTCCGTAGCGCGCGGGGTGACGTGAGCCCGTTTGATGTTCAACGTGTCGAGGTCGCGGAAAAACTCTTCCGTGTAAAACCCGGTCACGTCGGCAAGCGTCCTGCCGGTTTCGCGGACGGTGCGGATGATTTTGTCTTCCACGTCGGTGATATTCATCACGTGGCGGACGGCGTAGCCTTTGTATTCGAGGTATCGGCGCAGCAAGTCCTCGAACATGAACGCCCGGAGGTTGCCGATGTGAGCGTAGTTGTAAACGGTCGGCCCGCAGGTGTACATGCCGACCGACGGCGGGTGGAGCGGCACGAATTCCTCTTTGCGGCGGGTTAAAGTGTTGAAGAGTTGAAGAGGCATAATCAAAAATGGAGTGATGGAGGGTTGGAGGGATGTAGGAATGGAGGAATGGAGTGTTGGAGTGTTGGGAGGGAAAGTTGTTGTCCCACTACTCCATTACTCCAGCACTCCACTGCCGTTCCGTTCTTCATGCTTCCACACTCGCCATCGCGACGACCACGATGCCTTCTTTGCGGCCGGTAAACCCAAGATGCTCGCTGGTGGTGGCTTTCACGCCGATTTGATTCGCGCCCACGCCCATCGCGCGCGCAAGATTGGCCTGCATCGCCGGGATGTGGGGCGCAAGTTTGGGTTCTTGGGCAATGATCATCGCATCCACATTGTTGATCCGGCCACCGGCCTGCCGGACCCGGTCGGCGCATTCCCGGACGATGACCAGGCTGTCCATGTCTTTGCACTGGGGATCGCCGGGTGGGTAGAACTTCCCAATATCGCCCAGCGCCAGCGCGCCGAGCAACGCATCAGCCACCGCGTGCGCCAACACATCGGCGTCGCTGTGCCCGGCCAACCCGCGTTCATGCGGCACCGTCACACCGCCGATGATGCATTTCCGGTTCGGCGCGAACGGATGCACGTCAATCCCAATCCCAACGCGATTCATGGCCGCGAAGGGTACACAAAGTCTGCGGCCGGCGCGAATCTTTTTCGGTGGTCGGCCAACCATTCGCTGTAGTAAAGTCCGGCCATGAGCCATTTCAGGGACCTGGACGTGCTGGTGGCGGGCGGCGGGCCGGCGGGCGTGGCGGCGGCCGTGATGGCGGCCCGGCAAGGGGCAAAAACCTTGCTCGTCGAACGCTACGGCCGCCTCGGCGGCGCGGACGTCAACAACCTTGTCCACCCGCTCATGGGCGGTGTCCGGTCGCCGTTGGTCGAGGAACTGTCTCAGCGCTTCGCCAAAATCGGCAACGACTACGAATTGCTCGATCTGGTTTACGCCGACTGGCTGACCGAAGCCGGCGCGGAAATCCTGCTCCACGCATGGGTCGTTGAACCCATTCGGCAAGACCGGGCCGTGCGCGGCTTGCGCGTGTTGACCAAACAAGGCCTGCTCGATCTTGGTGCGCACGTCGTGGTGGACGCCACCGGCGACGCCGATGTGGCCTTCAGAGCCGGGGCCGCCTTCGAAAAGGGACGCCCCCAGGACGGCTTGATGCAGCCGGTCAGCATCATGTATCGGCTCGGTGGCGTGGACAAAACCATCGGCCTGCTTTGCGGCAGCGAGGAACAAGCCACCAAGGTCCACGTCCCCGAAGGCACGTGGCACGAGGTCGTCCATGCCGGGCAGGCGCGCGGCGAGTTGCCGGCCACCATCGGCGTGATTCGCGTCTATGAAGCGCCCCACCCCGGCGAGCGCATCGTCAACGCCACCCAAGTCAACCGCGTGGACGGCACCAACGTCCTCGACCTCACCCGCGCCGAACTCGAAGCCCGCCGGCAGGCGTTAGTGGTGACCGATTTACTCCGCAAACACGCGCCCGGCTACGAAAAGTGTTACATCGCCCAAATGCCCCAAAGCGTCGGCGTCCGCGAAACGCGCCGCTTCCTCGGCGTCGAGTATCTGACCCGGCAAGATGTGGTGACCGGCCGTAAATGGGACACGGCCATCGTCCGCGACGCCTTCTTCCCCGTGGACATTCACAATCCTGACGGGGCTGGCCAAGCGGAAGGATTACAGGCGGCACAGGTGCGGCATTACGACATCCCGTATGGCTGTTTGGTGCCACGCGAGGTGGACGGCTTGCTGCTGGCCGGGCGGTGCATCAGCGGCAGTCACGACGCGCATGCCTCGTACCGGGTCCAACGCATTGTCATGGCCATTGGGGCCGCCGCCGGGGCCGCCGCCGCGCTGGCGGCACGCGACCGGATCGAACCGCGGGCGGTACCGGTCAGAGATATTCAAGCACTGGTGGGGATCAGCACCCTGCCCCACGCTGAATCATGAACTCCAAACGCGGTGCCGAGAACCGGTGTCCTCAATGCGTGGGCCGGCAGTGTGGCGGAAGTGGCGGAGCAGTGTCTGGCAGCACTGCGGTCACGGGCAGAAGCCCGCTCCTACCGGCCCGCTTGAAGTAGGGCTGCAGCAATGGCGAGGTCGTTGGGCGTGGTGACTTTGAGGTTGAGGAATGGGGTTTCGACGAGGTGGACCGGTTGGCCGAGGAGTTCGACGGCGGCGGCTTCGTCGGTGACCACGATCCCCTTCTCCAAGACTTGCCGGTAGGCCTGCCGGAGCAGGTCGGCGCGGACGGTCTGCGGCGTTTGAACGGCCCAGAGTTTCGTCCGGTCCACGGTGCGGATGACCGTCCGGTCGGCGTTGGCTTCTTTGATGGTGTCCACCACTTTGGTCGCGGCGATGCCGGTGCCGTGTTGCCGGGCGCTGGCAATCGTTGCTTCAATCAAGGCCGGGGTGACCAGCGGTCGGGCGCCGTCGTGGACGGCCACGATCTCGCCGCGCGCCTTGTCGAGGCCGTTCCAGACGGAGTTTTGGCGTTCGACGCCACCGTCCACGTAGGCCGCGACTTTCTTGAACTGCCGGCCAATCTGCGCGGCTGGGTCGGCGTAGTCGGGACGGCGGACGAGGATGATCTCGTCCACGGCGGCGCATTGCTCGAACGCGGCCAACGAGTACCAGAGCAACGGTTTGCCGAGGAGTTCGAGGAATTGTTTATTCGGACCGCCGCCCATCCGGGTGGAACGGCCGGCAGCGAGCACCAAGCCGGTAATCATGCCGGCAGGCTAGCAAATCTTATGGCAACGACGCAAGCGCGTCAGCCTGGGCGGCAATTGTTTCCGACACAACGTTTGCAAATACCATCCGCCCCGCTCCCGTTTGCAGGACGCGGTCAATCACCACTTCCACCTCCTGCCCAATCAGTCGGCGAGCTTGATTGACCACAATCATCGTACCGTCGTCCAGGTAGCTGATAGCTTGCTGCGGTTCGCGCCCTTCTTTGACCAGGCGCACGAGCAGTTTTTCGCCTGGCAGGACCACGGGGCGCAGGGCGCGTGCCAGTTCGTTGAGGTTCAGCACCTTGACGTGTTGCAACTCGGCCACGCGGGCCAAGTTGAAGTCGTTGGTGACGATCTCCGCCGGCAAGACCTTGGCCAAGTGGACCAGTTTGCCGTCCACTTCCTTGATCTGCGGCACCTCGTTGTCGTGGACTTTGACCTCCACACGCGGGTTGCGTTGCAATGCGCGGAGCACTTCCAGACCGCGCCGGCCGCGGGCCCGTTTCGTGTCGTCGTCGGCATCGGCGATGTATTGAAGTTCGTGGAGGATAAACTGGGGCACAATCAACACCGCGTCGAGAAAACCGCTGGCGCACACTTCCTGAATCCGACCATCAATGATGACATTCGTGTCTACCAACACCAGCCGCTCGGGTTTGTTTTCGCGCATGAATTTGACATACGGGATCACGAGATTGAACTCATCTTTGCCCCGCAACGCGATCACCGTCGCCAAATAAGTACAAACCAGAAAGAGGATAATTTGGGCCACTAGATTGGTTTGCGGGTCCACTTTGCTGAACAACACCGAATTACCAATGAAATAGCTGACGACCGTCCCGATCATTAGCCCGAACGTGATCGCCGACAACCCACGCAAAGAGAAACTGCGCGTCGCTAGGTCAATCCCGATCATCGCCCCACCACCGCTCAACCCTAGCGCCAATGCAATGATCGGATGCTGCGCCCAGTCGGGATTGAGTTGGGAAATGCTCCAACTTCCCAACGCGCACAAAATCAAAAACACAACGCGAATAGCAAACAGAGTCATCATCGCTTGGGCCTGTCTTCACATTGATAAATAGCAAGTCTGAGGCCAATTCCCGATGGGGACACCGCCTAGCGGGAGCGAGAAATCCGCGGGGCTGGTCCGTTGTCGCGGCGAAGCTGGTCGGCGGTGATGACGGCGCGGGCCACGTCGACCAGCTTGCGGTTTTCGTTGCGGGCGGTCTTCTGCAATTTCAAATAGGCGCTTTCCTCGTCCAAACCCGTCTGCCGCATCAAAATGCCTTTGGCCCGTTCAATGAGCTTGCGCGATTCCAACGCTTCCTGCGCCTCGTGGAGTTTGTGTTCCATGTCGCGGGATTTCTGAAACGCGGTCAACGCCAGCTCGATGGCCGGCTTGATTCGGTCGGCGCTGAACGGTTTCACGATGTAGCCGTGCGCGCCCGCCCCGGCCGCTTCGCTGCCCAGACCGGCCTCGGTGTAGGCGCTGATCATAATCAACGGCGTTGGCCGTTGGTTCTGAATCAGGCGCGCGGCCGCCAAGCCGTCCACGTGGGGCATGCGGATGTCCAGAAACACCAAGTCCGGCTGGGTCTCGCCCACCAACGCCACGGCTTGCTGGCCATCAGCGGCCTCGCCCACGACTTCGTGTCCCAGCCCGGTCAAGACCTTGCGCAACGCCAAAAGCGTGACACCGTCATCATCGGCAATTACCACGCGCAACGATTTCATCTGCGGCCATCTTAGAATAGGAGACTCCAAAGTCAAGACACCGAACATCGCAGGGCAGACGCATCTAATTTTTCTGCAATTCCGACACAATGCGGGCGGAGTGCAGCCCGCCGTCCCGATTTTGTAGCTCTGAGCCTGCTCGCGGTCGGCCGCGGCCACGCCGTTCTCCAGTAAGTCGCGAGGAGGCTCGCGGCTACCATCAGAATTTAGATGCGCCCGCCCTACCGAACATCGCGGCGGCAGCAGCGACATTTCCAGAAACAAGGACTATCCCCGTTTTCCGGCGCTGCAATGCTGTCAGTCCTGGAATCCTGACTTGTTGGGGAAAAGGACAAATGGGAAAGTGACCTCCGCAGTCTGAACCGGTTTTCGGGGTGTTGATCGCACCCCACCACGACGAAGGTCACCGATGCAGCTCACCAAAGTCGCCCACCAACCCGACTTCCGCTACTGGAGGGGGATTTCAGTTTTTTTCGGGGGATGGAGTATCGGAATCCTTCGGGATTTCAACAGTTCGGCCAGCAAAACAGCGTGTAGTGGCGACCTACCCCCTTGCAAGCCTTCCCGCTCTGCCGG
>CALBCO010000225.1 GCA_937927265.1 uncultured Verrucomicrobiae bacterium
TTTGGTGAGCTGCATCGGTGACCTCCGTCGTGGTGGGGTGCGATCAACACCCCGGAAACCAGTTCAGACTGCGGAGGTCACTTTCCCATTTGTCCTTTTCCCCAACAAGTCAGGATTCCAGGACTGACAGAATTGCAGCCCGGGATAGTCCTTTGCGTTGCGCTCACGATTTATAGCAGATTGCCAATTGCTGATAGTCGAACAGCGTCGAATGTTTTAGATGATAGTAACGCGAGACCGAACGGTGTAGGGCTGGCCCATCGCTTCAATGACAAGTGTGGCGTCGGCGCTTTCCAAGCCCAGCGAGACGAATAGCACTTGGTCTTGATCGTGGTTTAGTTCGGAGGCGAGTGCGGCTTTGAGTTGGCAAAGCGCATGGCGTCCAAGGGGCACTCGAAGACCGAATATTGCAGTCGGGTGCCAAAGCCTTCGAGGATTTTGGCCACGCGCCGGAGCCGTTTCGGATCGCAGATGTCGTAGCTGACGAGGTAACGAATGCGAGCGCTCATGCGGAATGATTGCCGATGGTCAATAAGTAGTAGCTGATCATCGCGTGGTGAATCCGTGATAGCCGGTGGCTTCGCCGCGTACGAATCGCCACAACTGCCGCGCCTGGACGTCGAACATCCGTCGGTAGGCCATTTTGTATTCGAACTCTGGGTGGCTGACTTCCGTGTCGAGCCGGCGAAACCACGCTTCCCAAAAGACTTTGCGTCCCCGTTCATTCAGAAACGTGCCGTTGGCGCTGCGGATGAAATCCTCCGGGCCAAGCTCGCCGCGATTGACGAGGCTGATGGCGACGCTGTCGGCGACCAGCGGCCGGAACTCCTCCATCAAATCCAGCGCCAGCGCCGGCCGGCCATATCATGGTTGGTGCAGGAAACCGAGAAACGGGTCCAGCCCGACCGCGTGGCAGATGCCCGCCAGTTCTTTCGCCAGCATGGAATAACCGAGCGACAGTAGCGCGTTGACCGGGTCACGCGGCGGACGCCGGTTGCGTCCGCGCCAGTCGAATTCCCAATCCTCACGTTTCTTCAGCATCGAGTCGAACTGCTCGAAATACAGTGCGGCGGCGTTGCCTTCGATGCCGAGCAACTCCGTCAGGTCGCGCGCCGATGCGGTGGCGTCGCGGAAGTGAAGCATCAATTGCAGTACGCGCTCCGGTGGTTTGCCGTTGCGCATGAGCATGACCCGCTGGTTGTGAATCTTGGCGCGGATGACTTCGCGGGCCAGTTGCAGCCGCACGCCGGGAAGCTCAAAGAGCCGGTATTGCCCACGCCGCGCATCCACGCCGCTGGCCGGCAGACCGCACAATGCGCCCAGATACCGGCCTGCCGGCGAGAAATACGCCACATCAACGCCGAGTTCGAGACAAGTCGAGATGGCCTGCGCTGTCAATTGCACCGCGCCATACAAGTAGATGGCCCGGACTTGCCGGCCTGGTAGTTTGCGAACGACTTCGTCCTTGACCTTCACGACGAGTTCTTCGCCGCTTATGCCGATCTGCGCCCCGGCCTTCTGCACCACCAACACCTCGCCGTCATCGCGGTCAGGACGTGGCGGCTGCAATGTTGGTGGATTCTTGCCGGTCGATTCGGCGGCAAATTCCATTGCTTCCAGAATCCGGTTCCTCAGTTCATCCTCCGTCTGCGCGGCGAAGCCGAACCGCATTTGCGGTTCCGGCTCCACCTCCGCTCGAGCGCGTGCCCACCAGAGCGATTCATGGGGCAGACAAATCGGATAGGCTGAGCAGTAGAGGCAGCGGGGATCGTTTTTCAAGGGAGGCGGGCACTTGCCGGCAGTGGCCACGGCGCGCGCATCGGTGATGGCTTGCCGGACTTTGCTGAACAGTTCTTCGGTGAACTCGATGGGTACGCGCCGTTTGTCTGCCGCGTAGTAGATCGCGCCGCGCACAGCCTTGACGCCGTGTTCCTGTAGCAACAGGGCGTGTGCCGTGACCTGCATTGCATCCGGCTCCTTCGCTAGCCGCTCGCCTTCGGCATCGCGGCGGGCCGAGCCTTTCTTGTAATCAATGATCTCCGCCCCGTCCGGTCCGCCTTCGACGATGTCCACGACGCCGATCAATCCGAGCGATTCACTTTCCAGCCGCAACGAGCGCAGCTTCGCGCCTTCGGGCAAACCGAGTTCCTTCGGATTATCCAGCTTGGATGGCGCATCTACGTTCCGGTGCAAGTGCGACCCGGCAATGGTATCGGCGTTTTCTTGGAAGATGTTTTCGACCCATTGGAAGTAGAACAGGCGCGGACAGTAGATGTAGTTGTGGAGGTTGCGAACGCCCATGCGGGGTTGGGCTTCCAACGAACCATCGGTGCGGAGTGTGTCCATGGGGAAGGGAAAATTGACGATAGCCGATAGCTGATAGCCGATGGATGATGAACTCATCCGGTCGGCTATTGGTCAATTGGCGATTGGCTATTCTTCATTCACGGCCTCGCCACGCGCCGCGCGGGCTTCGGGTGTGTTGTACAATGGATGATTGGGCTTCAGACCAGCCAGAAACTTCTCGCGGAATGCGCGCGCTTTTTCCTGCGTCTCCCGCGCCGGTTAAGTGACGTTTGCCTTGCACGGACGAATCCTCCAGTGAACCTGTCCATGCCGTCAGTTGCTGGGCACAGGATTCAGCGGAGGCGCGAATGGCAAGCAGCGCGGGACGAATCGGGGCATATAGCTGCGGCGATTCATTACCACGGCAATCATTGAACGCACCTTGCCCGCTGAGCCGCGGGCGATGGCCAGAAACGACAGCAACTCATTGACCGTCATTCGCTCGAAGCCTTCGGCGATGTTGTTGGAGACCGACAAGACGGCGCGGTCAAGTTGGTTCCGGTAGCTGGGCGAGAGCGACAGCCTGGGCGATTCGAACAGATCGAGCACGAGATTATAGAGCCGCGCCGCCTCCTGCCACACCGGCTACTCTTCGAATTTCTGGTATTTGGCCATGGGCGATTCTCCCTATGCTATTAGCGATTCTCCAGTCCCGGCAAATCATCTTCCCAATTCCTTCGTCCGACGGGCGTTGATTTCGGCGCAGCGTTGCCATTGCTGTTTCTTGACTTCCGACCACAGGCAGTTTCCGCTGAGCAAGGTTTGCCCGCCAAGCGTGGCGCGTTCCCACGCGGGCAGGCTGCCGGAGTTGTCGGCGAAGAAGTCTGGATTGCGGGTGTCGTTGCTTCTCACACCGTCGTCGCGGTGAATGGCCAGCGGCTGGTCGTTCTCGCCAAACTTGCGTTTCTCGCGAGTGAGAAGCGTGTCGGCTTGCCGTTGCGTGCGGCAACGAGCAACTTGTCGTTTTGTTCCGGGAAGCTCAGTCGTGTACGCCAGTTCGTGGGCAGCAAGTCTTCTTCGGGACACTCAAAGGCGCGCAATAAATCGGCAGTGTCCTCAGTCTCGTGGGGGCGGGCCATCCGTCCGCGGTCGCCGGATAATTCGCGGAGGAAAGCCGGCCCGCTATCGCCGTGACGCCACACGGTTTGTTCTTCGCCCGGCAACCGCAGCATTTTACTGGAAACCAGTGCCGCGCGCCATTGCTTGCCGGGGGGCTTGCCAATGAACCGGCTTGGCTTGCCGGCGAAGTCATGGTTGGCGCGAACGTCGAGTCGCGCGACTGCGCCCGCGCAACGCTGACCGAGATGAATGGCGAGGACCGAAAAGCCGTTCGGCGCCTCGTGCCACGGCGGCGGCGGTTTCGACGGTTTCTTCTCGTGCGGCCAACGCAAGCTGGCGTTATAGAAGTCGTCGCCGTCGGGATGCAGATTGAATTGACGCGCCCACCGTGTCGCTTTGCCGATTGCAGAGGTCAGCTTGTTACTGGAAACTTTGACGGGGAATGTCAGTTGAATGTTATCAGGGCTGGACGGCTGGAGTGTCACGCGGCAGTTGCTGAAATCTGCCGTGTCTGGTTCGGGCAGACCCAACGCTTGCATCATGGGCTGCAACCACGGGCGAGCTTTGAGGTCGGTTTCGTCGTCGTCGCGAAGCTGGTCACGGCGCAAGCGGGGTGCGGCGTAGGAAATGTGAAGGGATACCGGCTTGCGGCCGTCCGTGGTCTGCAAGACCATCCCGGCCGTTATCGCCAGTGCACCGGTCTGGTGCTTTGTTCCAAACCGGCCTTGTTTGGGGAGGATGAAGTAGCGCGGGGAATGAACCGCATGGGCGGGGGTGAACCGGATGGGGCGTTCTTTGTCCGCCAATTCGCGACCCAGCTCCCGGTAATCCAACCAAGCGCGGAGCGGGTCTTCGGCGTGCCACGGTTGCGTACCGGCATCGCGCCAGATGGGGTGGAATTTTGGCTTGGCGAGTTCGCGGTAGAGTGTGGCACTGCCAAAGTCGTCCCGGTGTTTACCTTGTTCTTCGGCCAGCACCTTCAGCAGTTCATCTTCGGTCGCCCGTCTTTTTTCAACGAGTGTCAGCCAGCGTCGTTTGATATCGCCGAACCCCCGCACGGTGCGTTCTTGAATGGAATACTCGATCTTGCCGCCCGGTGTCGTGCTGGCGTCGGCTTCCGCCAGATAGCCCAGCGTGTCCGTGACCAATTCCCCCAACAGCGTGATACGATTGTCACCTTCAAAACCCGGCAAGGCATCTTCCTCGCCGTTGGCGGCGCGGCCACGCGCCTTCATCGCAGCAATTTTTGCTTTCAATTGGGTTACGGCTTGCTCGCGCTTGATGGTGTCCTGAAAATACCGGTGCGGTGATTTGAATGCCTCGAGAAAAGCCGCCAAGTCGAACTCGAACCATGCGGCATCGGTCTTGGCCTTTGTCTTCAGCATGGTCTTGTTGCTGAAGTAATCAAACAGCGGTTTGTTGCCGACGCGCGCTTCCGCGATCGGGTCGCGGGTGATGTGCGGCGCAGTTTTGTCGAGCAGCGATTGTGTCGCCTGCTTGGCGATTTCCCCTGTGGTCTCGTTGGGCCAATACTTGAACGCCATGACGGCGTTGAATATGCCTGCCGGCTTGAAAACCTTCGGAAAAGTGAAAGCGTCGCCGCGTTCGGCCAGTGCTTTGTCCATCGCTTTCTCGAAATCAGCCGCGCATTCCTTCAAGTGGGGATAGGCTGCTGGCTTCTTGTCCTTGCCGGCAGGGAGCGTCTTGAAGCGGTCTTTCAGTTGCTTCATGGCTGGCTTTCCCCGGTAGGCCGCCGCCGGATTGGGCGGCGTCTTGCAGAACACGCCCAGCGCAATGGCGTCGGCCACTGCAATCAAGGTTGCCGGTGTTGCGCTGTGGATTGCCTTCGCGACGGCAATTCGTTTGGAAATCTGCGCCGCTTCCGTGACGGCATCGCCGGCTTTGGTGACGGTGGAGCAAAGCGCGCGCACCTGTTCCACTCCCATCTGGTTCAAGTCGCGCGCATTCGCATCCTCAAGCAGTGTCAGCAGACAAGCGGCACGTTGCTCCGCTGTGGACGTTGAATTGGCGAGGATTGCCGCGTCCAAGTCCTCGGGCTTGTGAGTCCGGCAACTGATTCCATACAGCTTTGCAATTCGCTCAAATGGGAATTGCCACACGACTGCCTTCCGTGAAGCCTTCTCCCATGCCTTCGTACCTCGTTTCGCCAAGCGAGAGCGACTTTGATTTGTGCCTGAGCGAGTTGCTCTGCGTCGCTCCGCGCTTCGCCTGGTTGTTTGTCGGTTTTGTGTTTGGGGTCGGCCGCGGCCCGGTTGCCGGCTGTTCGGATCCATTCGGTCGCGAACGTTTCTGACGCCAACCCCTCCGCCAATGCGGCGAGGGCAAGGGAGTAGTAGTTGACGGCGTCCTGAAACAGTTCGTGGTGCTGCCAGATGGCGTTCTCCCATCCTTCCAACTTCTTCCATCCTTTCGTTGCATCCCCGATTTCGACTTTGGTGACTTTGCCTTGGTAGATACGGTTCATCCTGTTGCCTCTTGTGGTTGGGGGCAAAGTGTACCGCAGGTCAGGGCACCAGGCGATTCTGTTTTTTTGGCAGGCGGTTGTTTGGTGGCTTGCGGTGGTTAGGCGCGCAGCCAGCCGGCCACGTCTTTGGCCCAGTAGGTCAGAATGATGTCGGCGGCGGCGCGGCGCAGGCCAGTTAGTTGTTCCATGACGCACGCGCGTTCGTCGAGCCAGCCCTGCCGGGCAGCAGCCTTCACCATCGCGTATTCGCCGCTGACGTTATAGACCGCCACGGGCACGTGGAACTGTTGTTTGACGCGCCAGACCAGGTCTTGATAGCTCAGCGCCGGTTTGATCATCACAATGTCGGCACCTTCGGCGATGTCCAACGCCACTTCGCGCAAGGTTTCCTCGGCGTTGGCGCAATCCATCTGGTAGGTTTTGCGGTCGCCAAACTGTGGCGCGGATCCGGCGGCTTCCCGGAACGGGCCGTAAAACGCCGACGCGAACTTCGCCGCGTAACTCATGATCGGAGTTTCAGGAAAACCGGCTCGGTCGAGCGCGGCGCGGATTGCGGCGACCCGGCCATCCATCATGTCGCTCGGCGCGACGAAGTCGGCGCCTGCTTGCGCGTAAGCGACGGCGACTTTGGCCAGCAGCGGGAGGGTTGCATCATTGTCCACGCGCCCGTTTTTGACGACGCCGCAATGGCCGTGGCTCATGTATTCGCAGAGGCAGACGTCCGCGATGACGAGCAGATCCGGGAACTCCTTCTTCAACACGCGGATGGCTTGCGGCACGATGCCGGTGGCGCCGGACGCTTGCGCGTCTTTGTGGGCCGGGATGCCGAACAGAATCACGGCGGGGATGCCGAGGCGCACGAGGTCGCCGGTTTCGTGGAGCAATTCATCCACGGAGAACTGGTATTGGCCCGGCAGGGATGTGATCGGCACGCGCTGCCGTCGGCCAGTGCGAACAAACAAGGGTTGGACGAGATGAGAGGTGGAAAGCTCCGTTTCGCGCACCAGCGCGCGCATGGCCAGTGTCTGGCGCAGTCGGCGCAGACGTTGCTGGGGGAAACTCACGTCAAACCTCGGAGATTACTCGTGGGCGCGAATTGCGTCGATGACTTGCTGCGGTGTGGCGGCCGCGTCGAGTTGGCGTCGGAAGTTTTTTTGATTGAGCAGGCGGGCGAGTTTGGAGAGCAGTTGGAGGTGTTCGCGGACGTTGGGGGCGCACAGGAGAAAGAAGTGGTGGACGGGTTTACCGTCAAGCGCACCGAAGCTCACGCCTTGCGGATGCCGGCCATAGGCCAGCAGTGGGGCATCGACCATGCCGACGATGGCGTTGCGGGCGTGGGGGACGGCCACCCCCTCGGTGACGCAGGTGGGGCAGAGATCTTCGCGGGCTTTCAAGGCTTGGAACAACGTCTCGCTCATTCGCGTCTCGGTGGGAGGAATGATAAGCGCGACCAATTCGCGCAATACCGCGTCGCGGTTGGTGCTCAGCAAGTTCATTTGGATCCGTTCGGGGAGCAGGGCGCTGCTGACGTTCAGGGGGGCCGGCATTCCCGTTGCGGTAGCCGGCAGAGGTGTTTGCGTGGCCTCTACTGATTTCGCAGTGGTCTTTTTCATAAGCTGTTGTTCGAGGGGTGATACTACGGGGAAACCGCGCCCTGTGCAAGCGCGGTGGGCCGCGGAAATTTGAGGTTGCATCTCACGGTTGACCGGGTATGAAGACGGTCGCCGATGCGAAGCCGATATCCATGGACTTGGGGATTGTTGTGGCTGTTGAGCGCGCTGTTTGCGCGGGCGGCCGACGAGAGCAGTTTGCCGACGTTCCGATCATATGCCGGGACGTTTCTGATCAATGATGGACATAACTATCTGGTCGAATCGGAATTGCATTTGCCTCTTTGGCAGGCTGCGCCGGTCAATTTTTACTATCGGCACCGTGAAACGACACCGTTTCGGGAGTGGAACGAGCAGGTTCGCGCTGAAGTGTTGCATCAACACGACGAAGTGCAGACCGACTGTGTGCTTCACCCTTTCGTGCGCGCGATTTTTGTGGCCGGTTACCAGCGCAGTCAATGGGAAGACAAGCCCGGCAAGCTCAGTGCCTATGCGTTCGGTGCCGGTCTGGGTTCGACGCTCTATCGCGATTGGCCGCGCGTTGCGTGGCAGGTGATTGCCGGCGGGTACGCGGACCGGGAAAATGTGCCGGCTATTTGGTGGGTCGAAGCGTCTGGTACGTGGCGGGTGATGGACTTCATGAAAGACACCTACCTCGGATCGCGCTACCGGGCTGGTGTGGCGGTGACCGGGGAACTGGAGTTGATCGGGAATGACGATCGCAGTCGCGGCGTGTACCGGCTGGGGCCCGAACTGCAGTTGACGACCGCCAACGGTAACGAGGCGCGAATGCGTTGCGAGTGGTATCGCAATGACGATAATCCCTTCTACGGTAGTGACGAGAACGGCCTGTTGTTCGGTTTCGAGCTGTCCTCCATGAGGGACGATCAATACATCTGGCGAGCGTGGGAGAACCGTCAACCGGGGTGGTTGCCGTTGTGTTGGGGCAGTTTCGACGCCGGGGTGGGGGACCGTTACTGGGTGCAGCATTTCGAGATCAACGCGGAATTGGTGGATGTTGCCATCGCCGACCATCTTGTGACTGGAACAGTGTGGTTTGAAACCCGTCAGGAACATCGCTACGGCGACTATGACAACATCCAGTATTCCGTGACGCTGGGTGTGCAAAGTGCCGTGGGTTGGGAAACGATCTTATCGCAGCATCAACCCCTTGTCGTTGGCGCTGATTTTCTGCATCGGAGCGATCATGCCCTGGACCCAGACGACGAGCGTGTGCCGGCCACGGGATTGATCAAGAATGGCAGCGCCAACGTTTTGCCGCGGTTCCGCCTGCAAACGCTGGGTTGGGACCTACCGTATCGCGATCCCAGCATCTATGATCGCCGCACCGCTTGGCTGCACCAGTTTGACTGGCGCGTGACCGGCGGCTGGAACATCGGCAACACGCACCAGCGCGGCAAGGTCTCCGGTCAACTCGGTTTGAGTTGGGATATCGCCGCCGTTCAAGGGTACGTTTGCTACGCGCGAGGCCTCGTCTCCGGTGGCAACGAAACGCCGGACGCATCCGTGGAGTTTGGCGTGCGCCGGCCAGCCTTCAAATTGTTTGGCCGGTACGAAGATTACGGCGTGACTTCGACCATCGCGCGGGGGGCGACATTCACCATCGGTCTCGGCGCGTATCTGTGATTCAGAGCCGTCGCTCATAACTGCGGATTACCCCGATCACTTTGCCGACCACGCGGGTATCGCCCGTCACGGGGATCGGCTCATAGGCCGTGTTGGCTGGTTGCAACCAGAGTTGGCTGCCGCGCTGGGCCAAACGTTTCACGGTCGCTTCACCGTCCACCAACGCCACCACAATGTCGTTGGCCTCCGCGTGATCTTGCGTTCGCACGACCACGAGGTCGCCCTCGTGGATCCCGGCCTCGGTCATCGAATCGCCTTGTACTCGCAATGCGAACACTTTCTCGCCGGTAAACTCGGTTGAAAGATCCACCGTGCCCTCGATGTTCTCCTCGGTAAGCAACGGTCCGCCCGCAGGCACGCGCCCCAGCACCGGTAAGCCCCGCAGCCAGTCCGCCGGCAGCAAACCCCGCGACTTGCCCGGTAACGCGCGCAAATAGTTTTTGCGTTCGAGCGCGCGGAGATGGTCGCGCACCGTGCCGGTGGAGCGGAAGCCAAACGCTTGGCCGATTTCGCGGATGGTGGGCGGATGTCCTTCTTGGCGGATGTGACGAGTGATATAGCGCAGCAATTTTTTCTGGGGCGGCGTGAGTGGTTCGTTCATGCAACCCATATACCACACAGATGTGTGGTCACGCAACGGAAAAGTGTCAGGTCGCAAGGTTGGCGATGACCCGGCCCAATGCCGACAGGTCGAAGGGTTTTTCCACGAACCCGGCCGCGCCGGCCGTGCGTGCTTGGCTGGCCGTGGTGCGGCCGGCGGTCACGACGACGATCATGGCACGCGGATCCAGGCTGTGCAGCCGCGCCGTGCAGGTCAAGCCGTCCATCACCGGCATCCGCACGTCCATCAACACGATTTCGGGATGAGACTCGGTGAAGGCCCGCACCGCCTGCTCGCCGTCGGCCGCCACGCTGACGACTTCATGGCCGAGATACTCGACGGCCATCCGTAAAGCAAAGCGGACAGAATCGGAATCCTCAGCGATCATCACTTTCATGGTGATTCCATTTAGCAACGACCATGCCACCAGTGGCCGGGCGGCCGTTGCCCTCAAAAACGCAAGGGAATGGACGTTTTGGACGAGGAAGTTCTCAGCCGGCCAGACCCGCCAGCCAGGCGCGGGTGAGGTAGTCACTCATCAAGAGCAACAACAAAATGCCCAGCCAAAGCACCCCGGCGCCGACAAACACCCAAATCAGATGCTCGCTGTAGCGCACGTGCATGAAGAACAACACCACCAACGTCGCCTTCACTACGGCAATGCTCATCGCCACCACCATGTTGAACGGGCCAAGATTGAAAAAGGCAACGATGACCGTCACCCCGGTCAACACTAACAGGCCGGCAAAGATGGCGAGGTACAACTTCGGGGAGCAGAGGTGCTGATTCATCAGTGGTGCCTCTCAATCAGATACAACAACGGGAACAGGAAAATCCAGATGATGTCCACGAAATGCCAATACAACCCGCTAATCTCCACCGGTGTGTTGTAGGCGGCGGAGAACTTGCCACGCCACGCTTGCACCACCAACCACGCCAGAATCCCCAGCCCGACCACCATGTGAAAAGCGTGCAGGCCGGTCATCGCGAAATAGAACGAGAAGAACACATATGCCTGTTGCCACAGGTCGCCGGGGAACTGGAAGCCGGGACCGGGAATGAGATGTTCGTGATACTTGTGCGTGTACTCGACCGCTTTGACGCCGAGGAACGTCGCGCCGAACAGCATCGTCACCAATAACCAGCCGATCAGGAACTTGCGCCGCCCGCGTTGCGCAGCATGAACCGCCAGCGCCATCGTCAAGCTGCTGCCGATCAACACCGCCGTGTTGAGTGCACCCCAACCGATGTTCAGATGCCGGCTGGCCTCGGCAAATCCCGGCAGGTACGACCACCGATACACTGTGTAGCCGGCAAACAATCCGCCGAACATCATGATTTCCGTGAGCAGAAACACCCACATGCCGAGCAACGCTGCCGAACGTTGCTGGGTCACGTCATCAAACTGATGCGCCAAGCCGGTGGTCTGCGGGTGGCTCATGTCAGTGCCCCTCCGCCGGCGTGGTCGGATCATAGTTGTAGGCGTCTTCGACCACGGGAGCCGTCACAAAATTCTCCGTGGGCGGCGGCGATGGCGTTTGCCATTCCAACCCCTTGGCGTTCCACGGATTCGACCCCGCCGCTTTGCCGAACAACAAGGACCAGGCGAGGTAAATCATCGGCAACAAATAGCCCACGCCGAGAATCGTCGCGCCGGCCGTGGAGAGCACATTGAGCACTTGAAACTCTTCCGGGTAGAAATGATACCGGCGCGGCATGCCGAGGTAACCGAGCAGAAATTGCGGGAAGAAGGTCAGATTGAATCCGACGAAGATGATCGTCGCCGCGATGCGGGCCGGCCATTCGGGATACATCTTGCCGGTCGCTTTCGGCCACCAGTAATGCAGGCCACCCAGATACGCCATCAACACGCCGCCGACCATGATGTAATGAAAATGCGCCACAACGAAATACGTGTCGTGCACGTGCACGTCCACCGCCAACGTCGCCAAAAACAACCCGGTCAGCCCGCCGATCATGAACAGCCCGATGAACCCGAACGCGTAGATCATCGGCGCGTTGAATGAGATTGAGCCTTTGTAGAGCGTGGCGGTCCAGTTGAACACTTTCACCGCGCTGGGGATTGCCACCAACATGCTTAACACCGAAAACACCAGCCCGGCGTAGGTGGATTGCCCGCTCACGAACATGTGGTGCCCCCACACCAAAAACCCGAACACCGCAATAGCCAGACTCGACCCCGCGATGAACCGGTAGCCATATACCCGCTTGCGCGAGAATGCCGTCACCAGCTCGCTCATCACGCCCATGCTCGGCAGGATCATGATATAGACCGCCGGGTGCGAGTAGAACCAGAACAAGTGTTGGAACAAAATGGGGTCGCCGCCAAACCGCGGATCAAAAATCCCAATGTGAAACAGCCGTTCCAGTCCGACGAGTACAATCGCAATCGCCACCACCGGCGTGCCGAGCACCATGATCAAACTCGTCGCGTAATGCGCCCACACAAACAACGGCAAGCGGCCCCACGTCATCCCCGGCGCCCGCATCTTGTGTACCGTGACGATGAAATTCAGCCCGGTCAGGATGGAGGAAAACCCGGTAATGAAAATCCCCAACGCCATCAGGATCACGTGGCTGTTCGCGTACGTGCTGCTGTATGGCGTGTAAAACGTCCACCCGGTATCCACGCCGCCCGACGCCGCCACAATCAGCGAAAACGCGCCGCCAATCGTATAAACGTACCAACTCGCCAGATTCAGTTTCGGGAACGCCAAGTCTCGCGCGCCGATCATGATCGGCAACAGGAAATTACCCATCACCGCCGGCACCACGGGGATCAAAAAGAAAAACACCATGATCACCCCGTGCATGGTGAACAGCCGGTTGTACTGTTCCGAGCCGACGAGATCGCCACGCGGCGTCAGCAGTTCCAGCCGAATCAACAACGCAAACACGCCGCCGAGCAGGAAGAACAACGTCACCGTCGCCAGATACAA
>CALBCO010000226.1 GCA_937927265.1 uncultured Verrucomicrobiae bacterium
GGAGCACCGTCAGCGAATTTCTAGCCCAAGGGTTGCGCCACCACGGCGCGTGCCGTTGCCGAGTCATCCCCAACGGCATTGACGCACGCGCTTTCCCGTCCGACGCGACGCCAGGGGCGGCACTGGTGTTTATCGGACGCATTGAATGGAGCAAAGGCCCTGATCTGGCCGTGGCCGCCGCCCGCCACTCGGGGCGGCCGTTGTTTTTGGCCGGCCCGATCGTGGACCGAGCGTATTTCGAGCAAACCATCGCCTCTGCTTTGAACGATCAGATTCAATACCTGGGCGTCGTGGGCCGGAAGCAACGCAATCAATTGTTTGCCGAAGCATTTGCCGCTGTATTGCCCTTCCGCGGGGCCGAGGGGATGCCAATGACCGTGCTGGAAGCCCAGGCGTGTGGCACGCCTGTGTTGTCGTTGGCGACGGGGCCACTGCCGGAGATGATCGAGGCGGGCGTCACTGGTTATCTGGCAACGACCGAAGCGGAATTGTTAAGCGTGGTGGAAAACGCAGGTCACTTGGATCGAAAGGTCATCCGCGCCCGTGTGGCCGCCCGATTTGATTTGCGAATGATTGCCCGTTGTTACCTTGACCTCTACCGCGAGATGCGTGCGGCGTAACGTCAAGTCGGCCGAATGAATTTCTTCGGAGCGCGAAGCTTGATCAGTTTCAATTCCTGTGCGGTGAGATCCAGCAAAGCCACTGCCAACCGTAACGCCCGACGCGCCTGTTGGCGCAGGTAGAGCCACCAGATGGCAATCAATGGTATCGGTAAAAACGCTACGGTCCACAACAACCATAACGGCACCGCCGCTTCTGGCAGCAACACCGCCCAGACAATCCGCGAGGCCACCCCCAAGAACCCCGCGACCAGCCAAAATGCCACCTTCGCCAATAACGTCCAACGCGCCTGCAACCGACAGCGCAACAGCCGTTTTGCACCCCCGTGATTCTCGGCGACCGTGGTTACATCTACCCGACTGAACCGGTCGCCATAGATTGTCACATCGTGTTCGTCCCACCCACTGTCGGCGCGCGCCTGCCACCGATCTCGATCAAGCTGATCAAGCAATCGCTGCAAAAACTCGAACCGTTCCCTTCCTTCTTCGTTCCAGTAGTGCAGGGTGTGGACGCGGCCCAAACGCGGATATTGCTTTGCCAACTTCCGCACCGCCGCGCGTGCCGCTGTCGGCGTTTCCCGCTGCCGCAATCGCCTCGCGTAGTGAGGCCAGCCGCGCACGATGGGTTGCAACAAGTACAACAACGCCACGACCAGTCGCGACCAGATCCGCCGTTGGTGGCGCGGCAGTTCGACGCGCGCGGCCGCGAGAAGGGCGACCAGAAGACTCGCCAAAAAACTCAACACCGGCAGCGGCCATAACGCGGGCCAAAATAACGTCAACAGCACCCCGCCCAGTGTGACCACCACGTGCCACTCCAAACTGGTGACGGCAAACGTCAGGCTGACCGGCTCCGGCGTGTACAACGTCTGGAACAACCCCGCACCGAAGACGCCGTGATAAATCACCGAGCGGCCAAATAGCCCGGCCAGTCGCGTGGGACTGTAAATCCGCCCACGCCAACGCATGCCACCGAGACTGTTGAAATACTCCGGATGTTTGTGCCGCAATAATGCCTCTGCGACTCCATAGCCGCGTTGCTGTTTCAGATAGGCGCCGGCGGAATTGCGCCGGTAATGCCAAACGAAGCCGGCATGGGAAAACGTAATGCGGTGGTTCCGCTGCAACAGGCGCCAACACACATCCACATCGTCGCCTGCCGCACGGAATTGAGGGTCAAATCCTTCAAGATCTTCGAGCGCCCATTTCCAAAACGCCATGTTGCAACCCGGGATGTGTTCGGCATTGCGGTCATCCAGCATCACGTGCGCGGGACCACCGGGCGATACGGCTACGCAGGCGGCGACCCAGTCATCGTCAGGGGGGGGGAAATTGTGTCCGCCAATCGCAGCCGCGTCTGTTTTCAAAAGGTCGCCGACGAGGTAGTACAACCAGTCCTCATCCGCACGGCAATCGCTGTCGGTGAATGCGACGATCTCGCCCGTGGCGGCGGCAATCCCGGTGTTGCGGGCGGCGCTGAGACCGAGGTTCGGTTGGTGAATCGTCCGCACCTCTGGATAATGCGCAGCGATTTGAGCTGTGTTATCAGTCGAACCGTCATCCACGAGAATGACTTCGTAGTCCGAGTAATTCAGATGCCGCAGCGAGTCGAGACAGGCCGGTAGCGTCCGCCCCCCGTTATAGCTGGCCACGACCACGCTGACTTTCGGCGTGGCCGGCAATGGGAAATACGGCGTCCGCCGAAATTGCCCAGCGACCGCGTGAAACGAATCTTTGGGTTGCCGGTCGCGGGTTGTCAGGCCGAAAAACCAATTTTCAATCTGGTGGCCACCGGTGTGCCAGTCGTCGGTGAACGAAAAAATAAACATCCCCGCCAACCCCGCGCGAAACGCCAATTCAATGTGGTCACTGAGAATCCGCGCTTTGCGGTCTTCACCTTCGCGCTGAGAATCCAAGCCAAACTCGGTCAACACCAGCGGCTTGTCTCCGGCAATGCTTTGCAGCCGGTCGAGGTAATTGGCAAACGGTCGTGCATCGTGGAGATAGACGTTGTAACTGACAAAGTCCAAGTGGCGGGGTTGGAGGAATTCGGTCGGCGGGAAATTGGCAAAGGTGACCAGCCGGTCAGGATCTACTTCTTTAACGATGCCGGCCATTTCGCCCAAGAACGCCTCAATGCGCCGCGCGCCATACCAACGGGCAATATCCGGTGGAATTTCGTTACCAAGCGTGAGAGCAAACACCGCCGGATGGCCTGCGACCGCTTCCGCCGCCTGCCGGGTGGCTTGACGGGCATAGTTGCAGTACTCGGCATCGTCGAGAAAACACATGTGTTTCGGCCAGTAGTAATCCACCAGCACCATTAACTGATGTTCTTGCGCCAAATCGAGAAACCAACGCGGGGGCACGTGATACACGCGCAGACAGTTCGCGCCGAGTTGTCGGATCAACGCAAAATCCGCCGCCACGCGTTCTGGCAATGGAAACGTGCAGCCCGTGCAGCCAGTCGCATCGGGCTGGAACGGTCCGTACGTGACACCTTTGGGGTAAAACTTCCGCGCCCCGATTCGGAAAAACTTTCCGTCGGTGCGCACGCGCTGGGCGGGCGTAACTGGCTTGGGCAGTGGTGTTTCGATCATGACTGTCGGTAGCATGATGTCCTCGCGTTCGAGGACAGTACCTCGTCCGGGGGCAAACGCGGTTACACTGCCAAAAATGTCCTGGATCGTCAATTCAAGCACCTCGGCAGAATAGACACCCAATTCGGCAGTTTATTCAAAGAGATGAACCGATGCTGACTGGCGGCAACTCTCATTGCCGGGCCACCGCGCGGCCGACGACGAACGTGACTTGTTAGGAACGATTGGCGCTAAAGTAATCGTTGTTGGGTGTCAGGGTGTACAAGGTCACCCACCGTGCTCCGCGAGCCGCGGCGCCGTTGTTCCATGATGAACTTGTCCAAGTCGGCCCCTACCGGTGACGGGTATTGGCCGGTGTAACAAGCGCAACAGAATTCGCCGGCCGGTATGCCGGTCGCCCCAATCATACCGGCAAGAGACACATATCCCAACGAATCGGCGCCGACGTACTTGCGGATTTCGTCCAACGAATGGTTTGCGGCCATCAACTCCTGCCGGGTCGGGAAATCAATACCGTACGGACACGGCCACATGTGAGGTGGACAACTGACGCGCATGTGAACTTCCTTTGCTCCCGCCTCCCGCAACGTGGTGACACGCGCCTGCGCGGTCGTGCCCCGCACGATCGAATCGTCCACCACCACCACCCGTTTGCCACGCACCATCTCATCAATCAAATTCAGTTTCACCCGCACGCCGAAATCGCGGATGAGTTGTGACGGCTGCAGAAAGGTGCGGCCCACGTAGTGATTGCGGACAAAGGCGTTGGCGTAGGGGATTCTGCTTTGTTCAGCGAATCCTTCGGCGGCATAGTTGCCACTGTCGGGCACAGGGATCACAATGTCGGCTGCGACCGGATGTTCGCGGGCGAGTTGCCGTCCGAGTTCTTTGCGAACTTCAGCGACGTTGCGTCCAGCCATATCGCTGTCCGGACGGGCAAAATAGACAAACTCGAAAATACAAAATGCATGTGGCTGTTGCGTGTCTTTCCAAGGATTGATGGAGCGCACCCCGTCTTTGTTGATGACGATGATTTCTCCTGGCTCGAGGTCGCGAATCCGCTCGGCATGGATCAGGTCAAGCGCGCACGTTTCGCTGGCCAATACATAGGCAGTGCCCTCCACGCCGTCTTCGTCGAGCCGGGTGGGAAGCTTGCCCAGCGTCAGCGGCCGAAACCCGAATGGGTCGCGGACGCCGATCAGTTCGTTTTCGCCCATGATGACGAGCGAATACGCACCTTGGATATGTTGCATGACAGCTTCGAGCGAGTGCGCTCTGTCGTCTTTACCGGGGCGGGCGAGCAAGTGGAGGATGATCTCGCTGTCGCAACTGGTCTGAAAAATCGAGCCTTGTGCTTCCAACTCGGCGCGCAGTCGGGCGGCGTTGGTAAGGTTGCCGTTGTGGCCGATGGCGATCTGGCCGCGCGCGCAATCCACCACAAGTGGTTGTGCATTCTTGATGTGGGAGCTACCTGTCGTGGAGTAGCGGACGTGCCCAATGGCGAGGTGACCCGGTAACGAGCGTAGGATGTTTTTGTCGAACACCTGCCCGACGAGCCCCATGCCTTTGTGCGTGCGCAGGTCAATACCATCAGACGCGGTGATACCGGCGCTTTCTTGGCCGCGATGTTGGAGCGCGTACAGGCCATAGTAGGTCAATTCCGCCGCATTCGAATGGCCATAAATGCCGAACAAGCCACAGTAATGTCGGGGCCGTGTATCGTCCTGAGGATGCATGGGAATAACACTGAGCACCTATAGCCAAGCCCGGCAGAATTAGCAAGACCCAACCCCGCCCTGCGTCGAAAACCTAAATCATGAGCACGAGGATGACCAGAATGGATGGGGCGCGATGGTCTTTCGACTCGCCTCACGCCCGCCACCCACCGCCATCCAAAGCGCCACTGATGCGGCGCACTCCAAAACCATGCCGTTCAACCTTGGTGCTCGAACTTACGCTGTAGCGTTTTGGAGTGCGGTGCGACAGCACCGCTTTCCCGTCTGTCCACTTCTGGAGACGATGGTCAGCGGGCGACTCACGCGGGTCGAGGCACAGACATGAATGTCTGTGCCGCCGTCAACGTCTGACGAAAAGCGTGTCGCTCATCGTCCGGATGCAGGGGAAATGGAAGAGTTTGCTGTTGGATTCGATGTCCGTCATAATGGAGAAGAAAGTCGGCTGACTCATGTCGAAAGCAAACATGGGAAATATGATCTCGAAACTCGTCGCCCACATGGCCGGCATCGGCCTG
>CALBCO010000227.1 GCA_937927265.1 uncultured Verrucomicrobiae bacterium
GGGTTGTTCCCCGGCGCGTTCGTCACAGTGAACGTGTAGGGAATCAGCACTTCGGGTTCATCCGGATCGTTGGAGAAGATGCGTAGGTAGCCGGTATGAACACCGGGACCAGCCATCGTGGTGTCGAACGTGACCGTGATGTTGGTCTGCGTGCCGCCTTCGAGGTAACCGGCAAACGGCGACAACAACAGGTAATCACCGGAGTGGAACCGATACACCGTGGTACTGTCCCGCAAATACATTCCACCGACTCCGTCTTCGGTCATGTCGGCAGCGGAGACGGAAGTGAATAACGGAATTTCCGCTAACAGGTCACCCGTGAACGGATTGAGTTTGCGCAGCGGCCCGCTCAGATGGTGGGCCAACCACAATCCGCCGTTCCAATAAGCAATCGGGCCGCTGCTACCCAGCGTGCTTTCAACATCGAACCAGTCCAGCACCGTTTTGTCCGCCGTGCCGGAGAACCGGTAGACGCCGCCGATCGTCGTGCCGGAGCTGCCATAGGTCGTGGTGCTGGACACCCACAGGCCGTGCGGGCTCCATGCCACGCCCTGGTTATAGCCGCCGAAATCTTCCGGGAACTGCATGATCAGCTTGCGCAGGGTGAGATTGGTGGCGGTGAGACCAAATTCGAAAATGCGGGAACCAAAATCATCGTTGACCCATTCATCATTGAGCGCCCACACACTGTCGCCACTCCAACTCAATTTGTGCATCCACATAAAATCCTGATTGGAGGTGGATGGGGCCGGCAGGGATGGCCCGACCAGCGCGCCGGTCGCCGGATCCCAGCGGAGCAGATGGCCGCGGTAGAAGGCGCCGCTCCCTGTGAGTTCCAAGGCCGACGATAACAGGTTGGTGCCGTCATAGGCCAAGCCCATGCTGTACCAGAGGAAATTCGTGCCGGTGGGCAATTGGAGCGAGGTGAGTGTGTGCAGTACGGTGCCGGCCGCGGCCGGGGCGTTGCTCCACGTCATGGCCATCGCCCAGCGCAACGGTGTAGTACCAACGTTGCGGAGCGTGACGGCACGGGTGGGTTTGTCGCCAAACGCGGCGCTGACCACCAGCGGCGTCGTGTCCACGTCCACGTCGCGATAACCGACGTTGATGGTGACGGTGGCGACGTTGGAATCGAGGTCGCCGTCGCTGACTTTGAACGTCAAGGTAACTGGACCGACGAAACCGGCTTGAGGCGTGTACGTGAAGTTGGGTGCGGTGCCAACGAGCGTGCCGCTGGACGGCGTCGTCAGCACATGCCACGTAAGCGGCTCATTATCGGGATCGTAAGCGACCAGTTGGAACTTCAGCGCATCGGTGTTGGCCACAGTGTAGGTCGCATTGGAGGCGACGGGGGCGCGGTTGATGTTTTGGACAAAGATTTGCCACGCCTTCATCGCCACGCCGCCTTTGCCGTCGTGGACGCGGACAGCAATGGCATGCGCACCGGCGCTGAAATAGTCCGCAGTATAGACATAAGAGGTCGTGCCGCCGCTGACGACCCGGCCATCCAATGCCCATTGCCGGGTGAGTGGGTCGCCGTCGGGATCCATGTTGGAAATGGCGAAAAGTTGGGAATTATTTTCAGTCATGGTCCACGGCGAGGCGGGTGCCGAGCCGGTGATGACCGGCCAGTTGTTGCTGGGCGTGCCGTCTGTGACGTTGAGCACGACCGGGATATAGACGTTGGGGCGCAGCCGGTCGTTGCTGGAGATGCGGATGGCGCCGTGATAGACGCCCGTCGAGACCACGGATGAATCAAATGTGATCGTCAGGTTCGTGGCAGTACCCTCGGAGATTTCGCCAACGATCGGCGTGCTGGTCAGCCAGAGCCGGTCGCCCGAATCAATCCGATATAGAATCTTCGGATTGGGCGTATTGTTCCAGAGCCAGAGTGCCCCGGTGGGATCGGGCACGATTTCCATGTAAGCCCCGCCGGGCGGCCAAAGGGTGGCCAAAACAGTCCCAGTCAACGGATCGAGTTTGTACACAGCGCAGTACGTGTTAACGCCGCGTTGGGACTGGATCGCCCACAGCGCGCCGTTCATATAAGTGAAATCAGTGAAGTCATAGTTGCTGTAAGGATAATTGACCTGGGCGGGGAGTTTATAGTGGGAGAGGAGTTGGCCAGTGGCGCGGTCAATTCGGGCCATGTAGGTGTAGCGCAGACCGTCGGCCAGGTCGGGCTTGGCCCAGTAGAACCAGAACACCCCGTCGGCGAGTCCGCCGCAACGGGCATTGGCCCAGTCGCGTATTTCACCACTGCTGGTGCTCACGTGCAGTTGGCGGTCAACTTCCACTGTCTCGACAATCTGATGCGCCGCCAAATCCACCGCGTGCAGGTTGATAAACTTGTGCTTCTTATTATTCGGATCCGGCACGAGTTGCTCGAACCAGAAATACCGGCCATCAAACACCGCCAGCCGCCATGATGATTCGAATCCCAATATGGTTTCCGGCAGGTACTTCGTGCTGACCACGGCGAAGGTCGTTGGGTCCTGTTTGTACAAGACGCCGCTTTTCAACCAATACAGATATTGGCCGTCGTGCGCGCTACCGTCGGGACGCATCGTGATGACCGCCGGCGGATTATTACTGGCCAAAACTGTCGCCGCGGTGCCGCCGCCGTTGGCGATGCCGGCAAACTGCCACATCAAGTCCGACACCCCACTGTTGGTCAACACCAACGTCCGCGTCGTCGTGTTACTTGGCGACAGGGTGATCAACCAACCGTCTTGCCCAGCCGCATCGAAGCCCACCGCCGGCCAACCCAACCGGAAAACCCGGCCGGTGGCGTCCGGCGGCACGGTGATCGTCTGCACCGAACTCGAATAGGTGTACGGCGGCCGTTTGCTGGCCACCGCCTGCCATTCGACTGCACGCCCATAAATCCGCGTGAAGCTGAACGCGCCGCTACCGTCGGTGGTCAGTGATTCGGTGACGGGCCCGGCCAACATGAGTGTCGCGTTGGTGACCGGCGTGCCGGTTGTGTGGTCAATCACCGTGCCATTGATGGTGGCATTGGTCAGCGCAAACGTGATGCCGCTGTGGCTGCCGGGGGTGGTAAAGGTCAGGATGGGCGTTTTCGACAACTCGGTGCCGTTGTACGATGCTTGCAATTCGAAATCGCCAATCGGCACGGCCAAATTGAAGCCGCCTAGGCTGTCAGTGGTTTGCGAACCGCTCATCGGTCCGGTGTACGTCACCGTCGCGCCCGGTAGCACCAAACCATCGAGCGTGACCGTGCCGGACAGATAATGCGTGGTCGAAACCCGCAACGAGACCGGCAAGACCCACGTCCGAGCAGCCGCGTCGGTAACCGTCAACGTGCCATTGATGGTGTGTGGCACTGGTGCGCTGGAGTCAACGGTGAGTGCGACGGCATCCAAGGCAACGGCTTCGCCGCGGGCGGCAATCGTGCCGAACGCGCAATTGCTGTCGGTGACAGCAGCATAGCTGTCGGCCGTGTAGAAGGTCGCGGTGACGTTGGTGGCGGCTTGGTAGCCGGCGTTCTGGACAGTGAACAACAACGAAATCGTTTCGCCGGGATTGATCACCCCATCGTCATTGCCGCCGGGCGCGGCGTCGGACACACTTGTGGCGGTCAGTTCGAGGTAGGGTTCTTCGTAAAGCCCGGCCAACGCGGCGGCGACGTTGAGGCGACCGCCGGTCACGCATTTGCCGCGCAAGGCGAGCAGAGGATCCACCGTGGCGAGCAGCCGCTGGCGAAGGTCAAGATGCGGAATACTAGGGGCATGCGCTTTCAGCAAGGCCGCCGCGCCGGCCACGTGCGGGCAGGCCATCGAAGTGCCGGATAGGAACTGATAGGGTGGGTTGTTCACCAACGGCACGCTGCTCAAAATCCCCACGCCGGGCGCGGCGAGGTCCACATGCGGCAGGCCGTAGTTGGAGAAGCTCGCCAGTTGATCCTTGTAATCGGTGGCGGCGACGGAAATGACGTTCTCATTATCATAGCTTGCAGGGTAAAACGGGATGCTGGTTGCATTGTTGCCAGCCGCGGCCACGAAGAGAACGCCGTTGGCGTTGGCGTCCTCGATGGCCTCCCACATCGCCTGCGACGCGTATTCGCCACCCCAGGAGTTGGAGGTCAGATCCACGCCAATAAGCGTGGCATAATAAATCGAGTCAATCCCGTCCGACCACGTGCCACTGCCGCCACCGCTGAGAAACTTGATTGCGGCCATTTTGACACGCCAGTTGACCCCGACCACACCGAGCGCGTTGTTGCCGACGCCGCCAATCGTGCCCGCGCAATGCGTGCCGTGCCGGTTATCATCCATGGGATCATTGTCGTCGTTGCAAAAATCCCAGCCGTGCACATCGTCAATAAAGCCGTTGCCGTCGTCGTCAATGCCGTTGCCGGGGATCTCACCGGGATTGACCCAAATGTTGGCGGCCAAGTCCGGGTGATTGTAGTCAATGCCAGTGTCGATCACGCCGACCAGCACGTTGGCCGAGCCGGTCTGGGTATTCCAGGCGGCGCGAGCGGAAATATCCTTGCCGCTGGGCACGCCCGTGAGCGTGACCGTGGCCGGCAACTGCGCCAGCAATGCCTGACCGTCGGCTTGTGTCAGCGGCACGACCGGCGGCCAATTGCCGAACGTCTCCAGCGTGCCTTCATATCCGCCCGGCTGGTTGTTGTAGATGAGCACGGCCACCGCCCCAGCGTTGCGCGCATTGACCGTTTTGTTGGAAAAACTGATGTCACCACGTTCAATCAAGGCGATATTGCCGCTGACCCCGGAAGGGAACTCGCCTGTCTTCCCTCGGCCGCAGTTGATCAACGCCGCTGTAATGCCGGCGGCTGGGATTTCGCCGGCATACTGCATCTTGCCGCCTTCTTGATAGACATTAGTGGTGCCGACCACGGCGATCTGAGCGGTGACATTGTGCATCCCCCAAAGCAGATGTTGGTACGCATCATTGGGCGTCAACTGGGTTTCCACGATGTAGTCCGGCTCCGTACGCCCAATCGTGGCCAGTTGTTTCTGCGTTTCCGGGAAACGAACCAGCAATTCCGCCTCGTTGGTGGTGTTAATGGCAACCAAATAAGTTGCCGGCGCCAGCATCTTCTTGCGAATCTGACACCCCTGCCGGCTAATCGCCGCCAAAAATTCAGCTTCAGACATGTGGCTCGGCCGTTTGACAATAAAATGATCAGCAACCATGACCGCCGTCCGCCCCTCCTCCCGTTCCTCAACGCGAAGCAACGGGTACTTGAAGTTTTTCACCCGCACAACGCGCACAGTCCGCGGCTGGCCATCGGCTCCGGTCGGCAATTCCGCACGGGCGACAGTCTCCCCTTCACGAATCAATTTCTGGTTGGGCGACTCCGGCAGCACCTGCGAGACCTCGCCGTCGTTCTGGGGCTTGGTCGCCGCAATACCTGCCACGGCAGCCACAGCCGGAGTGGGAGCGGCGGCATCCGCCTCGCCGACTTCCGAAGCAACGGTCGCCCGCGGGCCGTCCGATTCCGGCGGGGACTGGGGCGTGGGTCGCAACGCGAACCAGACAACGACCGCAGCCACCAGAGCCGCGAGCGTAAAGATGGGGAAACGACGAGCCGAAGGATGTCGGGGGTGAGTCATAGAGTCCTCATTGGTGGCGTCATGGCCATGTAATTCTTTATTCCGATGCACGATCTAGAGGGCCGTCAAAAAGACCACCAAAAATGAATTCTTCACTAAGCTTGATGATCTTGCTAACTGCCCACCTGCAACCAACCCTATCTCATCAAGGTCAGTTTGGCAACTGATTAAACAGTCGGGCGAGGCGAGGTCGCGGCAGCGCGCCGGCGTTCGAGCTCGTCGCGGATTTCGTGTATCCGTTTGGCAGTCAGGTCATAGCCCCACGTGCACACCAACGCCAGCAACACCATCGCCGCCATCGCAAAACTGTAGAAAAACCGCATCTTGAAAATGGTCGCTTCCGCCTGCGCGCCGCCCAGCAACGGATCGAACCCGGTCCAGCGAATCAACCAGCCCGACAATGCCACCGCCAGCGACCCGGCCAGCTTGCCCATCCAGTTGCTGAACCCCGTGAACATCGCCTCGCGGCGTCGCCCCGTGCGCAATTCATCGGTATCAATGACATCAATGTTCATCGAGGCAATCAACACAAACACCGACGAAATACCGATCGAGTAGAAAAACGGGAGCACAAACATCAAGTACGGATACCGGGGATTGTAGCACCACCATTTCAAGAGTGAGCCGATGAACATCCACACCAGCGCCAGTCGCAACGTGACATGTTTGCCGAGCCGCCCCGCCAGCCACCACACCAACGGCACCGATGCAATCGCCAGCACCGTGCCCAAGGTCCCAACATACCCGCCCCAGATGGCGCCGGTTTTCTTGTCGCCGCCAAACACATAGTAAATGTTCACGTACAACCCCATCGCCTCGAACATGGCCAACCCCATGCCCAGCATCAGCCCGGTGCCGAACATCTTCCAAAAATACTTGTTCTCGGCGGTGGCCTTCAATGCGGGGCCGAGTTTGAACTTGGGCTGCTGGGCCGCCAACCGGGCGTACCGTTCGCGCGTGAAAATCCCCGCCGGCACCGTCGTCGCAATAATCAACCCGCCCAAAAAATCGCTCCCAGCCATCTCACGCCATACAAGACCCCACCAAAACATGCCAGTTGCGTAAACGCATAAAACCACGGCCCCGCCAACCCCGCGAACTTCTGAAAATAACTCCGAATCACCACCACCCGCGTCCGGTCATGATAATCCGGCGTTAGTTCCACGCCCAACGCATAGTAACCGGTACCGAAAATGGTCGTGGTCAGATATAAAATGGCACTGAGCACGTTGTACCAGATCAGATACGCCCACTTCGGCCAATCGTGCGGGAACATCCAGAACAGCGCAAACACGACCCCCATCGCAATCCCGCCACCGAGTACAAACGGCCGCCTTCTCCCCCACCGGCTGTTCCAATTATCACTGATGTGTCCCATGATCGGGTCGGTAAACGCATCAATGATGCGCTGCACGGCCAATGATGTGCTCAGCCAGGCGATATTCACTCCCAACTCCATGTTGAAGATGGGATTGGTCAGTCCGTTGACCGCCCACGCCCATGACCCGCCGACCACACCCAGCGAATAGATCAACACCTCGCGCAACGGTACGCGGTCGGGTTGAGCCACTGGCGGGACATCACTCATCACGGCGTTCCTTCTACCACCGCCTCCACGGGCCCAGCCACTACAAAATCGAGCCGCCGCGCCGTGCTACTGATCGTTAGCACGAGGAGGACCCGAATGAACGAGGCGCGATGGTCGTTTGACTCGCACCAATGCCCGCCCCCCACTGTCATCCAAAGTGCCGCTGACGCGGCGCACTCCAAAACCATTCGGCGTCCCCCTAGAACTTCAGCCCGACGCGCCAGCGTCTTGGAGTGCGGTGCGATAGCACCGCTTTCTGTTCGTCCCCTTGAAAACTGCGGATTCTCGGCAGCTCACGTCACCAACCGCCGAGCGTTGGCCGCGCGTGGCTGACGCTCCCTTCCATGCCGACGGCAACTCGTGTTACCGGCCGCACCGCGCCACCGCGCTTAGCCACGCGCCGGCGTGGGTGATCCAATCCTCGTCAGTAAACAACCGCGGCGCGTCCACCGCCGCGGACGGTTCGGTGTTCAGTTTGAACTGCTCGTCCACGTCGAACCCATTGCAAATCGAGCCGGGAATGTCGAGCCAACTGCCGGCGGTAAAGTCGCCGACCCGATGAATCATCGAACATGGCACCGCGACGCCTTCCGGCAACTCCGCGCGGAACTTCCACGATCCCGCCAGCGACTCGCGGGTCAACCCGGCGTTGAGGCCGGCAATCCACTGGAGATCGCCGAAAGCGATTTTGTGGAAAACCGGATCGCGGAAGAACCGGGCGAACTCCAGCGCCAATACCGCCGCCCAACCGTAGGCGGCGTTCATGCCGTGCCCCAGCCCACAAAACCAAATCAGTCCCACTTCGGTGAAATAACCATTTGGTAACAACCAAAACGGATTCGCCCGGCAGGCCGGCAGGAAATAGTGATAGGCGAAATTCTCCAGCGCCGTCTGCCAACGCTGTGCGCGGTCAGGAAACGCCCGCCCTTCGAGCATCATGAGCAAGGGCAGCACATAATGCGGGAACACCAAGCCACAGTTAAACCCAAATTGATGATGGCTCCACGCTTTCTCAGTGAAAGGATACCCATCAAACGCCCGAAAATGGCCGAAGTACTCCCCTTCAGGCGCGTCCGCCGTGACCTGCCGGGCCAACACGCTTTCCATCCACTGGACCGCCAGCGGCCGCCACTCGGCCAACCCGGCCTGCGCCAATTCCCACGCCGCCCATGCCGCGCGGGCCGAGTGGATCGGTCACTGGCCGGAAACTCCACGCCGTGTCGCGACGCCATTCCCAAGAGGCCACGCCGGAGCCGAGTACGGCGGCCCATTCGACCGGTTGCGGCGCGCAGAGAAAACCGTGTTGGACGGAGGTTTGCGCCCACGGCGCCAGCGGGCCGAGACTCCAGACGCGCGCGACCAACTCATGCCGTCCTGCCGGTACTTCGATTTCGTAGGTCTCGTATGCCCACCGATCGGGCGTGCAGCGTTCCGGTCCTTCGCCCAGGCGGATGCCGTCGAGCCACAGCTCGTACCGTTCATCGGCGGTGACGTGCAACCGAATGGTTTGCTGCACTGCTTGAGACCACTGTCGCCGGTAAAGAATGACCACCGGCGGCGCGACCGGCTCACATCGGGTCTCACCCAATCGAACGGCCACGAGCGGCGCGCGGCGAACCACGGTTTCTGCTCCTCGCCCGGCGCGAAATCCGGGAAGGGCGGGTCGGTCAGGATCACTTTGTGGAAGTTCATGGGTAAAACAGAGTATGTCGCGGGTTCACCACGGCAAGGCAAGCTTCAATCCTTTGCGACCATCGCCGCGCGCGATCACCGACGGCAATTGCACGACGCGGAAATATTCGATCGGAATCCGCTTCAACTCATTCTCGTCAAACCACCCGTCCCAGGAGCGCGTCGCGTCCCAGTAGATGCCTTCGGCATAGACCACGGTGCCGGCCGCACCGTCGGTGTTGACCATGCCGTATTCCTGTAATGCACGCGCGATTACCCGCGCGCCGGGGTTCAAATCGAACTTCCGCAAGTCCAAATCGGGATCGAGTTGCACCACTGCGCCCTCCGGCAACCCGCCGGGGAACCGGCCATCCGTCCACGTCGCCGGGAAACAGAATTCCTGATACGCATTGTGTCGGGCTGCGAACGCCAGTTTGTGTTCGATCCGCCCGGCAACAATCTCATGGTACATCGCCAACCCGGCAATCGCCGGCACACCCGCCGCCCGGCTCGGACCGTAATAATGAATCGAGTCGCCAGTCTCGACCGGGAAATCTTCCGTCCGAAAGACGCCCGGGCCGTCAATGGAGTACGTCATGCCGGTGTATGATTCCCACGTCCCATCGGGTAGCTTGTTGGCGCCCCACACATCCCAGGCAATGCCGCGTTCCCAATCCACAAATGCCGCATGATGGTCGCCCGCCGGGTCCGGCACCGCGCCATCGGGAATCGGAATCTCCGGCCCGAACCCCGGTCCGTGTCGAAACTCCCGGCGTTGGTTGACGGCTTTGGCTTGTTGTTCCGGCGTGGTCGCCCGTTGGCGGATCCGCCGGCGTGGCGTGGTCGCGTCCACGCTGTACACGGGGATGGTGAATTGGGAGGCATTGATATGTACGCCGCCGGTCGGCTCGGTGGCGAGGCATTTCAAGTACTGCTCGTTTCGCGCGTCAATCACCACGTCGCGCGGGAGGGGCTGATTCCAAAAACTGTCGGCACTGAAGAATCGGCGGGGCGTTGTTTTCATTCCGGCGTTCTTGATATACTCCCTCATACCTGTAAAGAACTTTTGTTTCTTCATCATGAACCTACAACCCAACATCGTGATCATCATTGCCGACGACACCACGCCAAGTTACCACGGCTGCTATGGTGGCCCCACGCCCACCCCGAACATTGACCGACTCGCCCGCGAAGGCGTCCGGTTGGACCGCGGGTATTGCGCGGCGTCGCTGTGTTGTCCCAGCCGATACACGCTGTTTACCGGCCTCTTCGCTGGACGCAGCCGGTGGGCGTACGCCGATACCGCGCCGACCGACCCCTACCGGCTCGAACAAAACGGGATGCTCGACCCCGAAACACCGACCTTGGCCAAAGCGTTGCGCGCCGCCGGTTATTTCACCGGCCACATCGGCAAATGGCACAGCCAGTTCGACACGTCCTTCCTCGGCCAACCCGAACCTGTGATGCCAGACGGTGACCCGGACGATCCGGCGGTGGACGCCGAGATTCGCCGCCGGCAAACCGTCGCGCAAGAAGTCGTCCGCCAATGCGCCGGGTTCGAGTACGTGGACTGTGTCCATTGGGGCAACATCGGCCAATGTCATCCCAAACTCCAAGCGCACAATCCGATGTGGAAGACCGATGGCGCGTTGCGGTTTCTCGATGCTGCCGCGCGGAAAGGACGGCCGTTTTATCTGCATTTGGCCAACACCGTGCCGCATGGTCCCGATTGCAACAAATCATTGCACAAGGATCACCGGTATTCGTGGAGCGGCAAACTCGACCAGCCGCCCGCGTCGCATCCGCCCGATGCCACCGTGCTTGACCGGCTCCGCGCGGCCGGCTTGCAAACCGAAGGCCCGATTGCCGGCGTCAATGCCGGCATGGTCATGCTCGACGATCAGGTCGGCGCCGTGCTCCGCAAATTGGATGAACTGGGCATCGCCGACAACACCATTGTCATTTACACCGCCGACCACGGGATTCCCGGCAAAGGCTCGTGCCACGTCACCGGCCAACACCTGCCCTTTGTGATGCGCTGGCCCGCGGCCCTGCCGGCCAGCCAGGTCGTGCACGAGATCTTCTCCTGGGCCGACGTGGTGCCGACGCTGGCCGAGGCGTGCGGGGTGACATTGCCGGCTACCGACGGCGTCAGTGTGCTCGGCGCGTTGCAGGGCCGGCAGGCGTGGCCGCGGCACGTGGCGTTTCACGAGATGGGCTGGTCGCGGTCGGTCATCAAAGGCCGCTATCATTACATCGCGACACGCTACCCGCAGCCGGCCATTGCCGCGATGCGCGCCGGTGACTCGCGCGTCAAGCCCGGTCTCGGTGTGATGTTCGACACGCTCAACGCGCCGTTCCTGCCCGGCTACTTCGATCCCGACCAGCTTTACGATCTCGCCACCGACCCGTTCGAGCGCGTCAACCTGATCAACGATCCCACCCGCGCGGCGGTGGTGGCCGATCTTCGCGCCGAACTGAAACGGATCACCGACACGTTGCCGCGCCCGTTCCCGGCGGAGCCGGATCCGTTCCTGGCGACCGATCAGTACCGGCAATTGTTGGCCGCCCGTCGGGCGGAAATGGCCGCGATCCAGCACTACCCACCCCAGAGCGATGTGGCACGGATTTGGTTGGCCAACCTGCGCGACCCGGCCGCGGCGGATTAATCCGCAGCGTTCCCCGTGCGACCCAGTCAGATTGACCGGGGAGCAGTGCGGATGGATCTTTGTCGTTGTTTGTTTCTGGGGCGGCAACACCAGATTTTTGTGGGCATTTCGATCCATCGCAATGATGATCCACGGATACGCGGCTCCGGGCGGAGTCACCACAATGTTTCTCTCGAAGCGAGCCTGGCAAGAATCGAGAGAAAGCTTGTCCGCGGGGGCCATCAATCATCAAACACGACATGCGAGCGCAATGCCCACAAACCGAGCCGCAGGAAAAGATTAGAACAAATCAGGTTGCCCGCGCCCAGCGCGCTCATGTAAATCGCATTCGAATCCGACACGCCGATTTTTTGGAAACGATTTTTGGAAATGACTCTTTCTTGTCCAGGGCCGATTGCGATCCACCACGGTTGTGAAACAACGCATCGCGGACTTCGTTGTCTTTTCCATTTAAGTTCAGGGTTGTTCCGGTTGTTTTTCTTTTTCAGCAGCGCGGAAGCGGGTGAGTTCTTCGACGATCTGTTCCCACGGCACCACTTGACATTCGCGTTCCCACGCCGCGTAGCGGGCTTGCATCTCCTGAACTTTTTCAGGGTGCCGCGCCGCAAGGTCGCAGTTCTCCGTCGGGTCTTGCGATAGGTCATAGAGTTCCCACCGCCCGGTACGCGGGCCGGTATCAAAACGGCGTTTGCCGTTTTCAGGCGCCGCATAGGCGCGGACGAGTTTCCAATGGCCATCCCGAATCGCGCCGCTGCCGGCGCTTTCCCAAAAGAGCGCGCGCGGCGCGCCGGACAGCGGATCGAGAAACGCTGGCACGAGGCTGATGCCATCCGGCGGTTGCACCGCCTGGCCGTGGCGGGTGGTGGGGATTGTTGCGTCGGCCACGGCGGCAAACGTGGGCAACAAATCCATCACGTGCCCGACTTGGGCGCGGTTGATGGTATTGGCCGGGGTGCGGCCCGGCCAGTGAACAATGAACGGGACGTGAATGCCGCCTTCATGAACAGTGCCCTTGAGCAGCCGGAACGGTGTATTGGAGGTCTCGGCCCAGGGGACGCCGAACCACGGCGGCGTCGCCCCGTTGTCGCTGAGAAACACGATCAAGGTATTCTCGTACTGGCCCATCTGTTTGAGTTCGGCAACCAACCGTCCGATTTGTTGGTCCACGCGATCAATCATTGCCGCGTACCGTTCGTACCAACCGCGCAAGGTTTCGGGAGAGTGGTTGCGGATTTCAGGATCCACGGGATCGCGTTGCCCCAGTTCCACGCCCGGCGGGAACAAGCCCAGCACTTTCTGGCGGGCCAATCGGCGTTCGCGTTCCCGGTCGGGATCGAGGTCGAGGATGCCGCGCATCCGGTCGAGGTTTTCCTGCGGCGCGCCGTGCGGCGTATGCGGGGCGTTGTACGACAGGAAAAGAAAGAACGGTTTGGCGGCGTCGCCTTCCCGGATGAAACGCAGGGCATAATCGGTGAAGGCATCGGTGACGTAGAAGTTGGCCGGAAAGTTGGTGAACCGTTGGCCATCGAGAGCATACGGTGCCCATTGCGGTTGCTCGTTGCTGTCGGTCGCGCCCCAGATGAGGGCGAACGAGCGGTCGAATCCTTGCCGGTGGGGCCAGCGTTCTGGCTCGTCGCCGAGATGCCATTTGCCAGTCATATAAGTCTGATAACCGCTGTCCCGCAACACTTCAGCAATGCTCAAGACATCGTTCATCCGCAAACTCTGATAGGCCGGCGAGGGGATTCGCGGCCAGAACGGGTCATTCCATCTGGCGATGTTGGTGCCCACACCGGCCTTGTGCGGGTAGAGCCCCGTCAGAAAGGAGGCCCGCGTCGGCGCACAGACGGAGTTGGCGTAGAAATCAGTGAACCGCATCCCGCCGTAGGCCAAAGCGTCAATATGGGGCGTCGGAATCGTCCCGCCGTAGCAGGAGACGTCAGAAAACCCCATGTCATCCACCATCAGGACGATGATGTTGGGCCGGGCCGGTGTGGTGGCGCCGCCTGCAGCGACAGTGCAACTCACGGCAAGGGCCGCGACCAACAGCAGCGCGGTGAGTCGTTTCCACTTCATATTCGGGGTTTCCTTTCGGGGTGATGATGGCTGTTCAGGGTTGATGAGGCTCGACGCGGATGGTCATTCCCAACCGGGCGTCGCCGCCGTGCGGAACGATCAGCGCCTCTTCCTGGCCGCACAACGCTTCGACCGCCACTTGAGTCTGCCACTCCGGCTCGCCTGTCGCACGGCCATTCACTTCGCGCACTGGCCCGGAGTTCCACAACACCGTCTGCCGGCTTCCTCGTTTCTCCATCACGATCGTCCGCCGCCACACGGGGTCTTCGATCCGACACGGCGCGGTGACATTCGGGAAAACCCGCGCGACGTGTCCGGGCACGGTGACCGGCTGGTCTTCCAAACCGAGCAAGCGGATTTGCGTCGCGTCGCCGACGTGAAAATATGTGTGAAAACAATGCTCCAACCGCAACGGCGCGGTTCCCGTGTTGCGCGTGATCAATTCCACGTCAAGGTCCCGCCGCAACGTCACGACGAGTTCCGCGTCGAAAGCGTGCGGCCAGATTTTGCGCGTCTCGTCGGAATCGGACAATCCGAGCCGCAGCCGGGTGGTCTGCGCGTCCGGTGCTTCGCTGCCGCGCACTTGCCAGTGCGAGAACCGGCCAAACCCGTGGAACGGTCCGTGGGGCGGTTCTTTCCGCGTCATGAACCACGGCCAGCACAGCGGAATCCCGCCCCAGCAATCCTTGCCGACCGCTGGCCGGTAATGGCCGAGCCAAAGAACATCGTGGGATTGGTCTTTGGGGCGGTAACTGATCAGTTGAGCGCCGTAGAGCGCGACGTCGGCCGCGGCGTCCGCCGTGGCCAACCGGGCGACGATGACGCCGTGTTCGTTGCGGGCAAACTCCACGCGCTCGACAATCGCGTAGCGCGCTGGCAGGTCCTGAGTCAGATCGGGAGCAGTCATGGTTGTGGGGTTCCTTTCATTGTAATCCGTAGGTCACCGTCCACGATTCGCACATCGAGCGGCAGGAGACCGAGTTTGCTGCGAAACGGCGCAGTGGGGTCGGTGCCGAACATCGTCGCCCACCACTGGCCGGCCTTGTCCTGAAAGACCGCGCCGTGGCCGCCATGCGGCACCGCCACGCGCCCCCGCGTGTACGGCCCCGTCACTTTGTCCGCCCAGCAATACACGAAATCATACGTGGCGATCTTATGGAAATCCTTCTTGGCCTTGCGTTCTTCCTCCTCCTCGCCGTTGAGCGTGGTGTACCAGAAAACATACTTACCGGCCATTTTCGTCAGATAACCGCCTTCATGCCCGAGGATGCTGCCATCCGCCGGGCCGATGACAAACGGTTTGCCGTCAAACCCGCGCAAATCCTCTTTCATCTTCACCAACTGGGTCGGGCCGAATCCGAGGTGCATATAAACAGTGCCGTCGTCATCCGCGAACAACGACGGGTCGCCGGCCCACGTGTGCAATCGTCCCCCCCAATCTTCATACGGCCCCTCAGGTTTACCAGATGTGCTCCGCAATAAACCGACTCCGCCGCCAAACATGCAGAACGGAATATAGTAGTGGCCCTTGATGTAATGCAGCTCCGGCGCCCAGAAATCGTGCACCGGCTGCGCGACGGCGCTGGATTGGAAAGGTTTGCTCGTCCACTCGGTTTGGTCCACGTACCAGATGACGCCATGCTCGTCGCCGAGCGCGGTCCAGTTTTTCAGATCGGGTGACCGCCAGAGCCGGCAGCCCGGTGCGCGTAATCCTGCTTTGCCCGTCGTTCCTGTCAGGTAGTACTGGCCGTCGGGCGCCAGCAGGATTTGCGGGTCGCGCAAACCACCATAATCGCCCGGCAACTCAATCGGCCGCACTCGGGTGACCGGCAACCCTTCAACAATGGTTGGGCGCATCAGCGCGAGATGTTTCAGAAACCCGTCATCCACCAACGGTACAATTCCCGCCCGATCCTGAAACACCGCCTGCGGGTCGCCGCCAAAGCTGCTCAACAATTCGCCTTTCGGCCCGTAAAAGAGCGTGACTTGTCCGCCGTGCGGAATCATCAACCGCCGCGGACCGTACGGACCGTACACAGAGTTGGCCTCAGCCACAAACGTATCGCGGCAAGCCGCGCCGAGCCGGGGAGTAATGTCAGTGGCAACTAGATGGTACCGTCCCGCGTGTTTGAACAAAAACGCACCGCG
>CALBCO010000228.1 GCA_937927265.1 uncultured Verrucomicrobiae bacterium
TGTCCCTGGACCAGAATCACCACCCGTCCGTCGTACAACCCGACCGGCTGGTCGGCCCAACTTACTTTCACCAGCTTGCCGGGCGGATACACCGGCTGACTCAACGCAACGCCGGCCGGTGCGGTCATCGTCAAGGTCGTCGGGATCAGTCCCGTCTGGGTGACTGGGTTGGCGTTGACGTGCCACGGTGGGGGAAGCTCCACGATCACGGCCAACTGGAACGATTGGCCGATGGGCAACCGGTCGAGCGACATCACCGCGCGCGCGGTGATTTCCTCCGTGCCGCGCGCGGCGCCGCCGCCGAGCAGCAACGCCAGGAAAATCAACGGAATGCTTTTCATGGCCCGGGGGCGGGGATGGGCAACGTGCGCAAATCGCGCGCCAACGCGCCGGCCTCGGTCAGCCCCACATAACGCCGGAATGGCAGGTGAAACCGGTCAAGCAACACCATCGTCGGAATCGCCGTCAACTCGCCGTAATCTTCCAACAGCTTGAGCGTCAGCAACGTGGTGGGGAACGACAACCGCTGGTCGCGGACAAACCGGTTCACCGATGCGGCGGTTTCATCCAACGCGATACCGACCACGGCCACCTCGTTGCTCACGGTCTGCAACAGCTTTTGTACTTCCGCCACTTGCCGCTGACTCGGTTCATCCCAAGTCGCCCAAAACAAGAGCAACAACGGCCGGTCCGCGAACTCGGCCCAGCGGATCTCCGAGCCATCGGTCGCCTTCAGCACCAAGCGCGGCAGCGGCGGCGCTACGACGATATTTGTGACCACGTCTGATGTGACGTTGCTGGCCACGACGGCGACCTCATTGGTCCCGACGGCCACTGGCGCGTTGCTCACGTCAGCCGTCTGGCTGCGCCCGATGGTCGCCGCCACAGCCCAACCGATTGCCCACATCCACGTTTTCATCCACCGCAGTTGTATTCCACTTTGGCGCGGGACGCAATTCCGTTTGCGCCGGCGCCCGAAATCCCCGATGGGTGCGGTAGTGACGGACGAGACTGAACAACAGTGGGCAACCCGCGCCGCCGCCGGTGATGAGGAAGCGTTTGGCGCATTGCTGGTGCGTTACCAGAAACCGGTGCTGAACTTTATCTACCGGTTGCTGGGCGACGCGACCGAAGCGGAAGACGTGGCGCAAGACGTCTTCGTCCGCGCCTACCGGCATCTGGCCGACTACGATCCCCGCCGGCAATTTTCGACGTGGCTTTTCGCGATTACCCGGAATGCCGCACTTGACCGGCTCCGCTACCGGCAACGACACCCCGCCGAACCGCTGACTGGTGTAGTAGCCGCAAGCCCTGCTCGCAGTCCGTCAGCCGAAGCTGAGACCCGCGAACTCGGCGCGCAAATCGCCGCCGCTGTCCAAGCATTGCCGGAAGACCAGCGCACCGCCATCGTTTTGGCCGAGTACCACGGCCTGAGCCATGCCAAGATTGCGACGGTGATGAATTGCTCGGAAAAATCGGTCGAAGGCCGTCTTTACCGCGCCCGGCAATTTCTGCGCGAGCGGTTGTCGGCACTGTTGGAGTTGTGACCTGAATCATGAGCACGTGGAGGACCTGAATGGATGGGGCGCGATGGTCTTTCGACTCGCCTCACACCTGCCACCCACCGCCATCCAAAGCGCCGCTGGTGCGGCGCACTCCAAAACCGGTCGGCCCACCGGAGAGATGCTGATGCTCGGCGCGCCAGCGTCTTGGAGTGCGGTGCGAGAGCACCGCTTTACTGCCGGCTGCCGTGAACCAGCCTCGTGCCAGTTGACCACAACACCCGTAACCCAACGGCGTTGCGCTCTGTCCCAAGACGTGGGCCGGAGGCGGGCGTGTGGGTGTTGCCCACTTGTTGCACTAGTGTCACGGGTTTGTCATGCGTTTCTGGGAGCTTCTGGCCAGCTACGCGCGACGACCTCTCGTGGCCGGCCAGCCCCCGGTCACCCCTGCCATGGTCGAAGCCGAAGTCCTGCCTGACTCCCGTCGGAAGCTGACCCTCGCGCCCGCAAGGGCGAGGGATTTTGTTTTCGCTGACGTATTATTGCTTGATGAACAACCAGGATGACCAACTCCACCGCCTCCTCCAGCACTGGCGGGACATCGAACCGTCCAGCAATTTCGAGGCGCAAGTCTGGAATCGAATTAAGGTAGGGACGGACCGCCGGGCCGTGCGTCCGCCGTCGGTTGCGGATTGGCTCCGTGATCTGTTGCCTCAACCGGTGTTCACCTTGACTGCCGCTACGGTGGCCGGGGTGATGATCGGTCTGGCCAGCGGCTTGTTCTCGGTGCCCCCCGGGCCGTCAACGGAACAACTCGGTTTTCTCGCGCCGCACACCTTGGCCGGCGCGTTGCAGAGGTAACCCATGAAACGCACCTTCTTGACTTTGCTCGTTGTCACTTTGCTCGTGGCCGGTACGGCGTTTGGCGTGGCTTACTGGCTGCGATGCCGGGTGTGCGCCCGGCCCAAACCCGATCTCCGGCAGGTGTTGCAGTTGACGGACGCGCAAGCGGCGGAGGTCGCCAAGCTCGAAGCCGCTTACGAGAAACGGTTGGCGGAAATCTGCGCCGACCATTGCGCCGCTCGGACGGAGTTGGCCGCGTCGCTGGCGGACCCGGTCAAGGCGGCGGCGTGTTGCGACCGGATGTGCGCCGCGCAGTCGGCCTCCGAAAAACTCGCACTGGAGCAGGTGTTCAAGATTCAGGCCATTCTGACGCCGGAGCAGCAGACCCGCCATTTGGCGTTGGTGCAACAACAACTGACCGGGGTCTGCCCCATGCGAGTCCACCGGCCATGAAATCGCCGCTCATTCATTTGTCTTTCGGTAAACAAAAACAACCAAAACAGGAGAACCACATGAACAAGAGGATCAAGAGTATTACCGCCGTTGCCGGCGCGTTGGCCGTCACCGCGACACTGGCTGTCGCCCACGAGCACGAACACCCCGCCGCTGCCGCTCCCGCCGCGCAGTCCCAACTGGTGACTGTCAAAGGCGAGGTGGTGGACATGGTCTGTTACATTGACCACAATGCCACCGGCGAGAAACACGCCGCGTGCGCCAAGACCTGCATCGAGAGCGGCTTGCCGGTCGGGATCAAAACCACCGACGGCAAGACGTACCTGCTCATCGGCGAACACAAGCCGATCAACAAAGAACTGGCGCGATACGCCGCCAAGACAATCACTGTCCGCGGCAAGCTCGTCACACGCGACGGCATCTCGATGTTGGCGAACGTCGAGATCGTGAAGTGATCCCATGAACGAACTTCAGCAGATCCTCCAGCACCTGCGGCAACCCGAGTACGTCCACGTGTTGCTGAACCCGTTGCCGGTTTACATGACGGCGGGCGGTCTGCTGGCGCTCGCGCTGGCGCTGCCGTGGAAATTTCCGAAGTCGGCCACGCCGCTGGCGGCAGCGACACTGGTGTTTGCGGCCATCGCCCTCGGCATTGGCGGTTGGATCAGCCACGCCGGCGGGCAGGTGCGGCACTCGGAGTTTCGCGGCGAGCCGCCCCCGCAACGCGAGGAGCACCATGAACCTCACCATTAGCTGGCTCGTGGCAGGCTTGTTAGTTGCGCTGCCGGTTGCCGGCAGGACTGAGCCGGTCGAGATCGCGTCCAGTTTGTCGCTGGAGTGGGCGGTTGAGACTGCTCTCCGCGACAATGCCAAGCTGCACGCCATGCGGGCAAGGGCAGAGGCGATGGCGGAACGAGCAGCACAGGAGCGCACCCCGTCCAACCCGATGTTCAAGTACGGTGGGATGGACGCAACCGGCAATGGCAACTGGCCAAATACCAGCGAGAAACGGTTCATGGTCGAACAGAAGTTGCCGTGGTTTGGCAAGCTCGCGTTAAAGGGCAAGGTCGCTGAGAAAGACGCCGAGACGATGCGTCGTGAGTACGAAGCTATGCAGCGGGAGTTGGTTATGATGGTGAAGGAGACTTACTTCGACTTGTATGCCGTACAGCAAGCCGCCTCGATCACGCGCCGCCAGGAGGAAGTGCTGCAGCGGATGGTGAAGATCGCTGAGACAATGTACGCGACCGGTGAACGCTCCCAGCAGGACGTGCTCAAGGCGCAAGCAGAAGTCACCATGCTCAAACAAAGACTATTGGAATTAGACCAGCAAGAGGCGACGCTGAAGGCAAAGCTGAATCAACTTCTGAATCGCCGAGCCGACGCGCCGCTTGGTTTGACCGTGACCGCGCCGAAGGATGAACTGACGGTTGAGCCGGCACAGTTGTTTGCGCTTGCCGAGAAGAACCGAGCCGAAATCAAAGGCGCACAGGCCCAGATCGAACGAAACGAAGCCGAACGCAAACTGATGGATAAGGAGTTCTTTCCCGATTACCTGCTCGGCATCGAGTATCGCAATTTCCGATCGGGTGGGGAGCCGGACACAGTAATGTTTACCGTAGGGTTTGACTTACCGATCTGGCGGTCCAAATACAAAGCCGGCGTTCGCGAGGCGGAAAGGATGATCGAGTCCAGCCGGGCAGCGCGCGACGCAGCCATTAAACAAGCGTCCTTCGACGTGCAAGACGCCTGGTTCAAACTTCAGACGGCGCGACGGACGCTCGATCTTTACAAGAACACGTTGCTCCCGCAGGCCGAAGCGCGGTTCACAGCCAGCGAAGCCGGCTATCGCACCGGCAAAGTGGACTTCCTCGACCTGTTGGAAAGCCAGCGGTTCTTGTTGCAAGTCTGCGTCATGGCTGCCATGGCGGAGGGCAACCTCGGCGTGCAACTCGCCCGTTTAGAACGCGCCGTCGGCGCCGATCTGGAGAAAAAGAAATGAAACACATTATCTTTCCCATTTTCGTTGCGCTCGTTCTTGCTGGTGCGGGTGCGCGGTTCATTGGTTGCAGCCGGACCGAACATCCACACGATGTCCCGGCCAAAGCGGCTAAGTATCATTGCCCGATGCATCCGACGATCGTATCCGACAAGCCCGGTGACTGTCCGATTTGCGGCATGAAGTTGGTGCCGCTGGACAAGACCAAACCAGCCGAGCCGGTAAAGAAGACCATGTACCGTTCCACGATGAATCCGAATGAGGTCAGCGACAAACCGGGCAAGGACTCGATGGGCATGGAAATGGTACCGTTTGAGGTGACAGCCGCTGGCGAGAAGACTCCCAGCGGTTTGGCCATCGTTGGAATCACGCCCGTGGCCCGCGAGCGGATGGGGCTGACGTTTGGCAGGGTGGAGAAACGTAAATTGGTCAGAGAGATCCGCGCTCCAGCACGGATTGTCCCAGACGAGACGCGGTTGTATCACGTGACGGTAAAGATTGACGGGTACGTGGAGAAGCTGTTCACTGCGACGACGGGCGAGCACGTCAAACAAGGCGAACCACTCTTGACGATTTACAGTCCGATACTGGTGTCTGCCCAACAGGAATACCTCAACGTGTTGAAAGAAAACCCCGCGCTGGCTGCAGCAGCGAGGAGACGGCTCCAGCTTTGGGATATCACCGACGAACAGATCAGACGACTGGCGGAAAGCGGCAAGGTGGAACGTATCCTCACCCTTTTCGCCCCTGCCAGCGGCTGGATTCTGGAGCGCAACATCGCCGCGGGCCACAAACTTACCGCCGGCGAACAGGCACTTGTGCTCGCTGACTTGTCGAGCGTCTGGGCCGATGCGGACGTCTACCAAGTTGACGCGTCGCTGATTCAGACGGGCGCGACTGTCGAAGTCGCCGTTGGGGGCGAGACATTCACCGGCAAAGTCAGCTTCATTGCGCCGACCGTGGATGCCGCGACGCGCACCATCAAGGTACGCGTGCAGATTCCTAATCCCGATGTGAAACTGAAACCCGAAATGTGGGCAACCGCTCGGCTGAAGATTGATCTGGGTGAACGGTTGGCGATTCCCGCTACCGCCGTCCTGCGCACCGGCGAACGCGCCTATGCCTTCAAAAGCGGTGAAGCAGCTCACTTGATGCCCGTGGAAATCAAACTCGGGGCGCGCAGCGGCGATTGGTTCGAGTTGCGGGGCGGTCTGGAAGCCGGTGATCAAGTCGTCACCAGCGCCAATTTCCTCGTGGATTCCGAGTCGCAGTTGAAAGCAGCTCTGGCGGCGATGACCGGCGCGAAGGCCGGCGGTGAAGCCGAAGCCGACCCCCATGTCGGCCACCGACGGTGAGGAAGCGCTGATGGAAGAATCCATGCACAAAGGGCAATTCGTTCACAAGATCATCGAGTTCTGTGCCCATAACCGCTTTCTCGTCA
>CALBCO010000229.1 GCA_937927265.1 uncultured Verrucomicrobiae bacterium
TGGCCTTGATCCAACGAAAACCTTCTACTTGGCGGGCGTCCTCGACCATCGCGAGAATCTCCTTTTCCTTGACCCCGTCGAACACCGGCGAGGTGACCCGTAAACCGAGTGCCTTGGCCGCGACGCCGAGATGCGTCTCCAACACCTGCCCCACGTTCATGCGGCTTGGCACACCCAGCGGATTCAACACGATATCCATCGGCGTCCCGTCCGGCAAAAACGGCATGTCTTCCTCGTGAAGAATCTTTGCCACCACGCCCTTGTTCCCGTGCCGGCCCGCCATCTTGTCGCCGACGCTCAACTTGCGCTTGCTGGCCACATACACCTTGACCTGCTTGATGATTCCCGGCTCAATATCCTCACCACTCTCCAGTTGATCGAGTTTGCGGTCATGCTCCATCTGGAGATCGTTGAACTTGTGCTCAAACTCGCCAATGATCTCGCGAATCTTGATGCGAATCGGCGACGGATCAATTTCGATGTGGTTGTACATCGAAGCCAATTTGCGCAGGAGCGTCTTGGTAATTTTGCGATTTGCCGGGATAATGATCTCACCGGTTTCAGCATTGACCACATCCAGCGGAATCTTCTCGCCGAGCAGGATGTTGGAGAGTTTCTCCGTCAACTGCTCCCGCAACTCGCCGGTCTTGTTTTTGTATTCCTCCTCAATCTGCTTGCGCGACCGCCGCACCTCGGTCGCCGTCAAGGTCGGCCGCATGGGCTCCTTGCGCGCCGAGACTTTGACGTCCATCACAATCCCCGACACGCCGCTCGGCACCCGCAGTGAAGTGTCTTTCACATCTGCGGCCTTCTCGCCGAAAATCGCCCGCAACAACCGCTCTTCGGGCGCCAGCTCCGTCTCGCCCTTCGGCGTGATCTTGCCCACCAGAATATCGCCCGGCTTGACCTCGGCACCGACGCGAATGACGCCGTCGTGCCCCAAGTTCTTGAGCGCTTCTTCGCCGACGTTGGGAATGTCGCGGGTGATTTCTTCGGGGCCGAGTTTCGTGTCGCGCGCACCCACCTCGAACTCTTCAATATGAATCGAAGTAAACACGTCTTCCTTCACCAACTTCTCGTTGACCAGAATCGCGTCTTCAAAGTTGTACCCGCCCCACGGCATGAAGGCCACCAGTACATTGCGGCCCAGCGCCAGTTCGCCACCTTCGCATGACGGCCCATCAGCGATCACCTGCCCCTTCTTGACCCGCTGACCGACGGCGACAATCGGCTTCTGATTGAAGCACGTACCGGCGTTGGAACGCATGAACTTACGCAGTTCGTACACCCACATCCCTGCTTCCAGATCAGTGACAAATTTCCGCTTACCCTCCGGCAACTGGCCGTCTTTGGTGACGATGATCCTCCGCGCATCCACACTGGCAACCACGCCACTCTCCGCGGCAATCACACAGACATTCGAATCGCGTGCCGCCCGCACTTCCAGGCCCGTGCCCACCAACGGCGCTTCACTCTGCAACAACGGCACCGCCTGCCGCTGCATATTCGATCCCATCAACGCCCGGTTCGCATCGTCATGTTCCAAAAACGGTATCAAACCGGCGGCAATGGACACCAACTGTTTCGGCGACACGTCCATATAATGCACCCGGTCCGGCTCAACCTCGATGAAGTCGCCCTTGTACCGGCAGGAAACACGCGGAGCCAGGAAATGGCCACGACTATCCACCGGCGCGTTCGCTTGCGCCACCACGTAGTTCTCTTCCTGGTCGGCCGTCAGATAATCCACCTGATCGGTCACTCGCCCGTCTTTGACCCGCCGGTAGGGAGTTTCAATGAACCCAAACTCATTGACCCGCGCGTAGATGCTCATCGCGCTGATCAACCCGATGTTGGGCCCTTCGGGCGTCTCAATCGGGCAAATCCGACCGTAATGCGACGGATGCACGTCGCGCACCTCGAACCCGGCACGCTCGCGCGACAACCCGCCCGGTCCGAGCGCTGAAAGTCGTCGTTTGTGGGTCAACTCGCTCAGCGGATTCGTCTGGTCCATGAACTGACTAAGTTGACTGCGCCCAAAGAAATCACGAATCACTGCCGACAGGGCTTTGGGATTGACCAATTGCTGCGGGGTCATGGTGTCCGTGGTCACATCGAACAACGTCATCCGCTCCTTGACCACACGCTCTGTGCGCGCCAAGCCGATTCGGCATTGGTTCGCCAACAGCTCGGCCACCGTGCGCAACCGACGGCTGCCCAGATGATCAATGTCATCCACGGAACCTTCGCCCTTGCGCAGGCTCAAGAGATACTTCATCGCCTCGATGATGTCAGCCTGCTCCAAAATACGACATTCTAAGTCAACATTCCGATTCAACTTCTGATTCAACTTGTATCGGCCCACCCGCCCCAAGTCATATCGGCGTGGATCAAAAAACAACCGCTTGATTAAGGCGTTCGCGTTGGCCACCGTCGGCGGATCTCCCGGCCGCAAACGACGGTAGATTTCCTTCAACGCCTCTTCCTGCGTCTTACACGGATCCTTGCGTAGACACTTGACGATCACGCCATCGTCCACCGTCGTATCCACCATCCTCACCTTCTCGATCCCGAGATCAAGCAGTTGCTTGCACAACGCCTTGGTCAGCGGCTCAAACGCCCGCGCCACGACCACATCCTTTTCCTTGTCCACCACATCCGCCACCAGCACCTTGGCGATCTCATCCTCGCCGTCGGCAAAATCTTTCAACTTCACCTCTTCAATTTGATAGAAGAGCTTGAGGATATTTTCATCCCCGGCGAAGCCGAGCGCCCGCAGGAACATCGTCGCCAAAAACTTCCTTCGGCGATGCCGCCGGTCGAGGTAAATGTTGAGCAGGTCATTCTGGTCAAACTGCATTTCCAGCCACGTGCCCCGGTCGGGAATCATTCGAAACCCATACAACACTTTCCCGCTGGTATGCACCGTGGACTCGAAACAAATCCCCGGTGAGCGATGCAATTGGCTGACAATCACCCGCTCAGCGCCGTTGATCACAAAACTGGCGGAGGGCGTCATGAGCGGGATCTCGCCCATGTACACCTTTTCCTCTTTCGTGCCATGGGCGTCTTTGAGCCGGAACGTCACATGCAACGGCGCGCTGTACGTCAACCCCTCCCGCAAACAATCCAACCACGACACCTTCGGTTCGCCGATGGCGTAATCCACAAAATCCAAACTGGCTTGGCCGTCGTAACTCTCGATCGGGAAGACTTCTTTAAAGACGGCTTGCAGACCCGCGTTCTTGCGCCGCGACGGCGGGATGTTCGTCTGCAGGAAATCCTCATAGGACTGGACCTGCGCCTCAATCAACGGCGGCGCCTCAATCACTTCGCCCAACTTGCCGAAATATTTTCGCTCAGCCATTCCCACTTCCACCTGGGCCTCTCCGGCCCGTTGCTGCGTTGCGGACAAGCGTGGGAGCGGCACGGCCACCCCCACCCTATCCGATATTGGTTACTTCAATTCGACCTTGGCGCCGGCGGCTTCGAGTTTCTTCTTGATCTCTTCCGCCTCTTCCTTGGTCGCGCCTTCCTTCACGGTCTTCGGTGCCCCTTCCACCAAGTCCTTGGCTTCCTTCAGCCCCAAGTTGGTGATGGCCCGCACTTCTTTGATCACGCCAATCTTGTTGGCCCCGGCTTCCTTCAACACCACGTCGAAGCTGGTCTTCGCCTCCGCCGCGGGCGCGGCCGCCCCACCGGCGGGCGCCGCCGCCATCGCGACCGGTGCCGCGGCGCTAACGCCCCACTTCTCTTCGAGTTTCTTGCTGAGTTCAGCCGCTTCCAACACGGTCAACGCACTCAACTGTTCTACCAGACTATTCAAGTCTGCTGCCATTTCCTTACCCTCTCTTTCAGTATCGTCGCGTCTCGAAGCCCCGAGACAATTCTAGCCGATGGCCATCGGCTCGACGGATTCCTGTTGGTTTCTAGGCTGCGGCAACCGATGCCGCCGCGCCTGCCTGATCTGCGTGGGCTTTGATCACCCGCGCAATCTGTCCCGCCGGAGCGCCCAATACCACCGCGACCCGTGTCGCTGGCGATCGCAACAACCCAATCAACTGCGCCCGCAACACGTCCAACGAAGGCAAATCTGCCAGCGCGGAAATCTCCGCCGCGCCCAGCA
>CALBCO010000230.1 GCA_937927265.1 uncultured Verrucomicrobiae bacterium
AGTCCATTGCCGATGTCGAGACGTTCGTGGTCCAAAGCGAGGCGGAGGCGTTGCTGCTCGAAGGCAAACTCATCAAAGAATTCAAACCGCACTACAATGTCCTGTTCAAGGATGACAAGCGGTTTCTCTTGGTGAAAGTCAACCTGCGCGAGGAATATCCGCGGTTCAAGTTCGCCCGGCTGAAAAAAGACGACGGCGCGCGCTATTTTGGGCCGTTCGCGCATGCGGCATCGGTTCGGCTGGCGATGCAATGGATTCGCAAAAAGTACGGCATCCTCGTCCAAGGCCGCGGCGGGCCAAAGGCGCAAGACCTGAAATACTCGACCTACCTCGTGCCGGTGCCTCTCAAGAACCTATCCCGTGACGAATACCGGCAGCGCGTGGATTTGGCCTGCGATTTTCTGGAGGGGAAGAATTCCGAGGCGATTGCTGAACTCGAAGAACAAATGCGCACCGCTGCCCGGCAAAAACACTATGAGAAAGCAGCCGAATTGCGGGATGTGGTGCACAGCCTCCGCGACCTCGCCCGCGCCGTCCGCGAACGAAAGTTCGCCCGCGACCTCCGTCCGAAAATTGATCCGCCCGCCGAACTGGCCGATTTGCAGCGGTCGCTGGGGCTGCCGGCGCGGCCGGCGCACATCGAAGGCTTCGACATCTCCCACCTCTCCGGCACGCTCAGCGTCGCCTCGACCGTCTGTTTCCGTGACGGCCGGCCGCACAAGGATCACTACCGGCATTATCGGATTCAGACGGTGACCGGCAGCGACGATTTGGCTTCGATGGCGGATGTGATCCGCCGCCGTTACGGCCACACCACGGAACGGCCGGACCTGGTGATGGTGGACGGCGGCGCCGGTCAGTTGCACGCGGCCCTCAAGGCCCTGCACCAGATCGGGGTGCAAGCGCCGGTGATCGGGCTAGCCAAAGAAAAGGAAGAAATCCATCTGCCGGACAAAGTACTGCGGCTGCCAGCCAACTCCCCCGCCCTGCACTTGATCCAGCGGCTCCGCGACGAAGCCCACCGGTTCGCCCACGCGTATCACCAGAAACTCCGGCAACGACGAATTCAAGAAAGTGTCCTCGACGAATTACCGGGTCTCGGCCCGAAACGGAAACAAGCCTTGCTGCGCCGGTTCGGCTCGCTCGCACGGCTCCGCCAGGCCCGCACTGAAGAAATCGCCGCCATCCCCGGTATTGGGCCGTACCGCGCCGCGCAACTTCGCCGGCTTTTGGGTGTTTGACAGCCGGGAGCAGAGCCGGTATAACAGCGAGCAACCGTTAACCAGAGAGGGGTGTGAGTCTGATTGTCAGAAGTTAAATTGAAGAAGGGTGAGCCGGTGGAAAAAGCGCTGCGGCGGCTGAAGAAGAAGCTGGACCGCGAAGGAACTTTGCGTGAGGCCCGCGCTCATCGGCATTTTGAGAAACCCAGCGAGAAACGGCGCCGCAAGGCCCGTGGGCCGCGGTTGTCTTTCGGCGGTTTCTAGTGCGCCCATCCACGAGTGAGGCCAACGCCGCGTCCCGCGCCGTCGTTGGCCTCAACCTTTTATGTTTGCCTTTTCAACCTGTTGGAACGCGCAGCGACACACGGATGGGCGCGCGATGTTGCGCGAAATCCGCGATTTAGGATTCGACACGGTGGAACTCAGTCACGGTATCCGCCTGTCGTTGTTTGACGGCATTTATCAGGCCGTGACCGCGGGGGAAATGCGGATTCGTTCGCTCCACAACTTTTGCCCCCTGCCCGTCGGGTTGAACGGCCCGGCGCCCGACCATTATCTGCCCAGCGCCCAGCGGTCGTGGGAACGGGAAAGTTTCCTCCGCCACACGCTGCGCACGATCGAGTTCGCGGCGAACCTCGGCGCGCGGGTCGTGGTGTTGCATCTGGGGTTGGTGCCGATGCGCAACTACACGCTGCGTCTGGTGGAGCTGCGCGAGGCCGGGCGGGCGGACACGCCGAAATTCGAACGGGTGCGCGCGCGCGCCCTCCGCCTGCGGGCGCGCCGGCAACCCCGGTATTTTGAGAGCGTGATCGCCGTGCTGGACCAGCTCGTGCCCCGCGCCCGCGAGCGGGGGATCCGCTTTGGTTTGGAGACGCGCTTCGGCCTCGAAGAGATTCCCGATGCCGATGAAGTGGGCCAACTGCTCCAGCGATATGGGGCCGATACCGTGGGGTATTGGCACGATGTGGGACACGCCCAGATCAAGGAGAACATCGGGCTGTTGACGCACGAAGCAATCCTCGATCGATTCCGGGGCCAGACGTTAGGCATGCACTTGCAGGATTTCACCCCGCCACTGCTGGATCATCAGCCACCGGGCTTGGGGACGTTTGATTTTCGGCGACTGGCACCATTTTTGACCGACGAGATGGTGCTGGTGTGGGAATTGCACCCTGAATGGCCGGCGGAACAGATTCGGGAAAATTGTCAACAAGCGCAGGCGACCCTGCGTGGGAGGATCCGAGCATGAAAAAACGACTCGGCGCTCTGGTGAGGATCTTGATTAGCGTGGGAATTCTCGCGTATTTGTTCAACCGCATCTTTCAGGAACAGGCGGCCAAATACTTTGCCGACCGGCAAATTGATCCAGAGACACTGGCGTGGCTCGACCGAGCGCGGATTGTCTGGAGCGAGGGACCGGCAGCGTTGTGGGCGGTGTTCCGCGAGGTCAATCTGTGGTGGTTCGTTGCCGCGCTCGCCTGTTTCGGCCTCGTCTGCGTGGTCGGCACCCTGCGTTGGCAGTTGATTCTGCGCGTGCAGGGGTTGAATATCCGCTTCCCGCGCGCCAGCTCGATTTTCTTCATCGGCATGTTCTTCAACGCCTTCATGCTCGGCTCAACTGGTGGCGACGTGGTCAAGGCTTGGTACGCCGCCCACGAGACCCACCACAAGAAAGCCGAGGCCGTTGCCACAGTCGTGGTGGATCGGATCATTGGGTTGCTGGCATTGTTTGTCATCACGTTGCTGATGATGGCCATTTTTTACCACCGCGTCTTTGATGATGTCCGGCTCCGCGTCTTCGCTTTTGTGACGCTGGGCGTGGTGGTCAGCACGGTGGCGCTGACCGCGTTGAGTTTCTGGCGCGGCTTCGCCGACAAGCTGCCCGGTCTCCGGCGCTCGCTTCAAAAGCTCCCCAAATACGACACGCTGAAACGGATGGTGGAAGCCTGCCGGATCTATGCGACCCATCCCGCCGTGGTTTGGCGCACCGTGTTGTGGTCGTTTGGCGTCCACATTTTCGTCATGTTGAGCGTCGTTTGCATTGGCTACGGACTGGGCATCGAGTGCGAGAATGGCGTGGTGGATTATCTTCTCTACCTGCCGATCATCAACACCGTCGCGGCCGTACCAATCACCATTTCGGGTTTTGGCGTCCGCGAACTAATGTATGCCGAGATGTTCGGGGAAGTTGGCGTGCCCCAAGCCCAGGCCGTGGCGTTGTCGCTGCTTGGTTACATCGCCACGCTATTCTGGAGTCTGGTCGGGGCTGTATTCTACCTGACCCACCGGAACGAATTGCCCCCCGCCGCCAAACTCACTCAGGACCTTTCCTGAGCCGGCGACCCCAACCATTCGCGCCCCGTCGCCAAACGGTGGTTCCGAAGACGCCCGCGAGTGAAGAAATGGATTGCCCCGCGGAAACACTGGACGTTCGTCCATCGTCGCCTGTCTTTTTTCGGCGGAGAGGACGACCACTTCGACGCTGACACCTCGTCGTGATATGCTAGCATGTGGTCATGCGGGACACAGCGCTCCAAATTATCCGGCAACTGCAGGCCGCCGGCCACACGGCCTATCTCGCTGGTGGTTGCGTGCGCGATCTGGTGCGCGGCGTCCCGCCTCATGACTACGACATCGCCACGACGGCCACCCCTGAGCAAATACAAGCCCTGTTCCCCAAGACCGTGCCAGTCGGCGCGCAATTCGGCGTCGTGCTCGTACTCGCTGGCGGCTACTCATTTGAGGTCGCCACGTTCCGCAGTGATGAGGCGTATCTGGACGGGCGCCGGCCCAGCGGTGTCCGGTACGGTTCACCCGAAGCCGATGCCCAACGCCGCGATTTTACCATCAACGGCATGTTCTACGACCCGATCGCGGACCGGGTGCTGGATTGGGTGGGCGGCGAGGCCGACTTGAAACGCCGGCTCGTGCGGACGATCGGCGATCCCCGCCAACGATTCACCGAGGACAAACTTCGCCTGTTGCGGTGCGTTCGGTTTGCAGCCAATTTGGGATTTGCAATCGAACCACAGACGTTCGCCGCGGTTCACGAAATGGCCGGCGAGATTTCCGTTGTCAGCGTCGAACGGATCCGCGACGAACTCATCAAGCTGTTCACCCGGACCGGCGCGGGCCGGGGACTGCAACTCCTGGAGGCGACCGGGTTGCTCACGGTGATCTTGCCGGAAGTAGCGGCGCTGAAAGGCATCGCACAACCGCCAGAGTTTCATCCCGAAGGCGACGCCTTTACACACGTGAAATTGATGTTCGACCAGATGCCGCCGGGCGACCCGATCCTGGCGTTCGCGGTGTTGCTGCACGATGTGGGTAAACCATCAACGTTCACCTGGACCGACCGGATGCGCTTCAACGAGCACGACAAGGTCGGGGCACGGATGGCCGAGGCGATCCTGCGCCGGTTGCGGTTCTCCAATGAACAGATCGAACAGATCGTGCTCTGCGTGGCCGAGCACATGCGATTGCAGCACGTCCAAGAAATGCGCCCGGCCAAGCTGAAACGCATTCTGGCGCGCCCCACATTCCCCGTCGAACTGGAACTGCATCGGCTGGACTGCGTCGCCAGCCATGGGAAGCTCGACAACTACCAGTTTCTGAAAACAAAAGCGGCGGAACTGCCACTGGAGACAGTGAAGCCCAAACCGCTGTTAACGGGCGACGATCTGCTGGCACTTGGGCTTAAACCCGGCCCTCTGGTGGGACGGATTCTGCGGGAGGTGGCGGAACGACAACTGAGGGAGCAGCTCCAATCACGGGAGGCAGCGCTGGCTTTCGCGCGCCGCCGCGCCGCCGAGCTGGCTTGATGCTCGCCTGCACCAACAGATAGCGGCTGATGTTCTCGGCGCTCAACAACCCCACCAATCGCTCGCCGTCCAGGACCGGCACCGCCGTGCGGCCTGCCGCACGCATCTCCTCATGGACCCGCACCAACGGGGCGCGCGGCGGCACACAGAGCGGGCGCGGGTCCATGACGGCCGTGACCGGCTGATCCGCCAGGCCTTCGTTGGCGGCGGCCACCATGTCTTCGC
>CALBCO010000231.1 GCA_937927265.1 uncultured Verrucomicrobiae bacterium
CAGCCATCCACTGCAAGTGGTTGGTTCTGCGGGTCAGCGCCTGTTCTCCCCACTTTCAACTGCCACTTATAGGATGATGCCTGATCACATCCATCTCTTTGTCGCCGGCGGCCGAGACTTCGATTGGGGACCATGGGTGCGGCAGAATCCGGTGCGGGCCGGATTGGTAGCGCGAGCCGAGGACTGGCCATCATATCAAGGGGAGATTGTGTGGCTTGAATATCGCTGACGCACGACCGGCGGCTCACAGAGCCGCCGCCACACCCGAAATCGTTTTTGAGGACGACGATGTGTTGGTGGTAGACAAGCCGGGCGGGCTCGTCTGTCATTCGGCGCAACAGCCGGGACAGCCCTCGCTGGCCGACTGGGTGCGCGCGCGCGGGGTGACGCCTCGGTTTGTGAACCGGTTGGATCGGGAAACGAGCGGATTGGTCGTGGTGGCCAAGAACGAGCGAGCGGCCAAGATTCTCGGCAAACAGGCGTTGCGCCGCGAGATTGAAAAAGAGTATGTGGCGATTTGTTGGGGCCGGCTCACGGTAGAGGCGGGGCTGATTGACCAGCCCATCGGACTGACGCGCGGTTCACCGGTCTATACGAAACGAGTTGTGGATGCCGCCGGCAAACCCAGCCGGACCGAATACCGAGTGGCCCAACACCTGCGCGGGTTCACCGTGGTCTGGCTGCGACCGCGGACGGGGCGGACGCATCAGTTGCGGGTGCATCTGGCGTGGCTGGGGCATCCGATTGTCGGCGACAAGATTTACGGGCCGAACGAGCAGTGGTATTTGAAGTTTATTGAGGACGGCGTGACTGAAGAAATGTTGACCCAACTGTTGTTGCCGCGCCACGCGTTGCACGCGGCGGCGGTGACGTTGACGCAGCCGACGACGCAACAGCGTTGCCGGTGGGAGGCGTCCTTGCCGGCGGACATGCGGCGGTTCATTGAGGAGCATCGTTGATGCGCGCAGTGTTCGCCAACCGCAACTTCTGCCGGCTCTGGATTGCGCAGATTGTGCTGACGCTCGGCGACGGTTTGATGCAGATGGGATTGCTGGAAGTCTTCCGCTCTCACCGGCTGAATGTGCCTGTCGAAACGGCCAAAATGTTTTTTGCCATTGCCTTGCCGGGGTTGGTGCTCGGCCCGTTCGCGGTGGCGTACCTCGACCGTTGGCAACGGCGCAGTGTGTTGATGCTCAGCGACGCGGTGCGGGCCGTGATTGTGGTTGGGATCGTGGTCTGGTTGTTGCCGCTACTGACCGGCCGGGTGGAATATCGCACGCTGGCGTTGGTGTACGTGATGATCGGGTTGATCGGGGCGATTGCGACCTTTTACCTGCCGGCTCGGACGGCGCTGATGCCCAATCTCGTCCCGGCGGACCAGTTGGTGAAGGCGAACACGTTGTTCGCGACCAGTCTGGCGGCCACGACGGTCGGTGGCCGGGCGCTGGGCGGTTTTGTCGCCGAGGTGGCCGGCGTGCAATGGGCGGTGCTGGCCAACGCGGCGGCGTATTTGGTCAGCGTTTTTTTGCTGTGGCGAATCCGGATGAATCCGCACGCGACCACAGGCGGGACGGAGAAGCCGGGCGGGTGGCGGGAGTTTTGCGCCGGGTTGCGGTACTTGTGGGAACATCCCGTCGCGTTGCCGTTGGTCATTCTGGCTGGGGTGTTCGCCTTTTTGCTGGGCGTGCTGATGGTGGCGTTTGTGGGCTACGCGATGGAGACCTTGGGACTGGGCACGGGCGGCGTCGGGTATTTGATCGGCGCGGCCGGCGTGGGCGCCGGGGTGGGTATTGTCCTCATCAATCGCGCCAAACGATGGGTAGAGGTGGTCTGGTTGCCGGCAGCGCAATTGTTGGTCGCGGCCGGGGTGTTGGTGCTGCTGAGTTGCACGACAAATGTATGGATCGCTGCCGCGTTGGTGATTGTGCTCGGCGCAATTGCGGCCACGGTGATGATCCAGATTGACGCCAAAATGCAGGCGCAGGTCGCTGACGCCCGCCGGGGCGCGGTGTTTGCGGCGCGGGGGATGTTGACGTCGGCGACGATGATCGTGGCGTTTTGGCTGCAATTCGGGACGGAGTTATTTCGGCAAACGCCGCCGCCGGTGATTTTGTTCTGGCTGGGTTTTGGCGCGGCTGTGTTGGCGGTGTTAACGTTTTTGGCGTTGCGTCGGCGCACCCGCAACCACTCCGGTCTATAACCGGACGATCGTCCGGTTATCGGTAATGCGGCAGGAGCGCGGGGCGCAAGGACCGCCAGCCCAACCCAAGTCCGTCAGTCAAAGAAACGCGTGGTTTGATTTGCAAGCACAGCTTGTGGGAGGCGTTTTTCCGGCGCGACATTTGCCACCAGTTGGGCATGCGGCAGCTCCACATGGTTGTTGTGTTTCTTCTGGCGTGAGCTTGCTGGAGTGAGACACGAGACCCGTTCACACTGCGCCTCGTGGCGGTGAGGGCGGTTTTGACCAACGCCCCCGTTGGGGACTCGGTAGCGCCGAGGCGTTTGGAATGGCGTCGTAAAACCATGCCGCCATCTTGGCGATTCTGGCAACGGTCGGCAAGGGACTATTCTGCGCTCGAGGCGACGTGGTGCAGTGCGACTACGCCTTTGCAACGACTTACACCGCTGCTCCCGCCAAACTGTTCGAAATTTCACCCCTGACTGACAAACTTGGGCTAACCAGCCCAATCTATAACCGGACGATCATCCGGTTATCGGCAATGCGACAGGAACGCAGAGCGGAACGCGAGCAAGGACACTGCGCAAGCCTCCGCTAGCGCGAACGGGCGGCGACGGGTTTCCGATAAGGGCTGTGGAGGTTGAAGTAAATGCCGCAGAGCGGCCGCACGCCTTCGGTCTCGCTCAGGATGACGGTGAGGTGCTTGTCGAGCGCAATGCCGTGACGAAGCCCTTCAGCACGGTGTTCGAAGGCGTCAATCGCCTTGGCCACCAAGGATTGCAAGGCAGCAAGAAACTGATCGGGCGTTTTTTCGATGCAGACGATGTATTTGTCGTATTGGCGCGCGGCCACGGCGATCTCGCGTTGGAAATCTTCCACATGCAGACTCATGAGGTGGAATTATTAACCGAAGACCAACGCGCCAGCAAGTCAGGCAATCGGCAAGGTAAAGAAGAACCGGCTGCCGTGGCCCACTTCGCTCTCGGCCCAAACCCGGCCCCCGTGGGCTTGGACGAGGTGTTTGACAATGGACAATCCCAGTCCGGTGCCGCCCAGTTCGCGACTGCGGGCTTTGTCCACCCGGTAGAATCGCTCGAAGATGCGCGGCAAATGCTCCGCAGCAATGCCGGGACCGTTGTCAGCCACACAACATTCCACTTCGTCGTCAAGCGCACGCGCGCTGAGCGTCACCGTGCCGCCCCGTTGGGTGTATTTCAGGGCGTTGTCGAGCAAGTTGATGAACACCTGCCGCAGTCGTTCGCGGTCGGCGCGCACGTCGGGGAGGTCTGGCGGGATGGCCAGGTGAACCGTGATGGATTTTTCGCGTGCGCGGCCGCTCAGTTCCTCTACGAGCGTGGAGGCCAATTCGGCAAGGGCAAGCCGTGTGTAATCCAACTTGGCCCGTTGCGATTCCAGCGCGGAGATGCTGAGGAGGTCTTCGATAAGGTTTTCCAATTGCTGCGCATGTTTTTGAATTGTCCGGAGAAACTGTTGGGCGGTGGCGGGGTCGGGTGGCGCACTGTCGAGCAGCGTTTCGACGTAGCCTTTGATGATGGAAAGCGGTGTACGCAGTTCGTGGCTGACGTTGGCGACGAATTCTTTGCGCAGGTTTTCGAGTTGTTTGAGACGGGTGATGTCATGAAACACCACCACGGTGCCCGCGCCGTCAGGAAGTTGCGCCGCGTTGACCGCGAAGGTGCGTTCGCTTGGCGTTAGAAAGGTCAATTCGCGCATCCCGGGTTGCGCGAGGAGTTCTTCGAGGGCGACGTGGCGGAATACCTCACGCACCGTCTTGCCCAGGGCCTCGTCGCTAAGCTGGAATTGCTCGCGCAAGGCCCGGTTGATCAACCGCAGCCGGTTGTCACTGCCGACGACCAACACCCCTTCGGTCATGCCGGTGAGGACGCTAGCCAATTCGGTTTTCTCGGCTGCCAACTCCCGCAACCGGCCCGCTAGTTGGGTGCTCATCATGTTGAGCGCCTCACCGAGGCGTTCCAGTTCAGGACCACCGATGACCGGCGCACGGTGGGAAAAATCACCGGCGGTCATCGCGACGGCCATTTGTTGCATCCCAGCCAGTGGCCCGGTCACCCGACGCGCCACGATATATAACACCGGCAACGCCAACAGTCCCACCAGCGCGCTCGCACCAGAAATGGTCCGGCCCACGTGCGCCACCGTGTCGTCAATTTCCCGCAACGACACCGCCACCCGCACAAAACCCAGTAGCTGGTCGCCCTCGCGCACCGCCACTGCGGCGTAGCGGAGTGGTTGGTTGACGGTGGCGCTGACGCGCAGGTCGTAGCCCGTGGGAGCCTGCAATGCCTGTTGAATTTCTGGTCGAGTCCAGTGGGACTCGATTTGTGGCAGCAGCGCGGGCGGCGTGCCGGATTCTCCGAGCACGATCCCGTGGGCATCCATCACCGTGACGCGCAACCCGGTGCGGGCAGCGAGGTCGTGGGCGAGGTCATTGATGCGCGGGTCGGCGGTCGCCAGCAACGAGCGAAAGGATGGCTCGGCGAGTTGAGCGTGCCGGCGGAGATGGTCGTCCATGCGTTGCCGCAGGTAGTCTGGCAAGGTGAGACGCAGGGTGAGATTGACTGCGGCCAGCAAGATCGCCAACAGCAACACCAATCCCAGAAACCACCGCCATGGAAGCGAAAATTGAGCCATCATCCGCGAACATTGTAGTGGCGGGACCATGTTCATGCAAATGCGCCCATGTTACTTTCGCGTGTCCATTGGTTCACAAACGGATGTCAACCGTATCGGCCTTCGATGTAGTCGGCGGTGCGTGGGTCTTTCGGGGTCAGAAACAGGTCGGTAGTCTTGGCATGCTCTACCACTTCACCCATCAGCATAAAAACACATTCGTCACTGACCCGACGGGCTTGGCCCATGTTGTGGGTGACGATGACGATGGTGTAATGCCCGGCCAAGGCGCGCATCAACTCCTCAATGCCCAGCGTGCCGGCGGTGTCGAGCGCGCTGCACGGTTCGTCCATCAGGATGATCTGCGGCTTCAACGGCAACAACCGGGCGATGCAGAGTTTTTGTTGTTGCTCCAATTGCAGGCCGGTCGCCCGATGCTGGAGCCGGTCTTTCAGGTCATCCCACAACAGCACTTCGCGCAACGCCTTTTCCACGGCATCGTCCAACTCGGACTTCCGCAGGTCGCGGCGCTCGCTGTGGATGCGCAGGCCGAACACGACGTTCTCGTAGATCGAGATCGGCAACGGATTGGGCCGCTGAAACACCATGCCGACGTGTTTGCGCAACTCGATGAGCGATACGTCGGGCGCAAGGATGTTTTGGCCGAGCACGGTAATCTCGCCGGTGGTCGTGACGTAGCCGAAGCGTTCGTTGATCCGGTTGAAGCAACGCAACAACGTCGTCTTGCCGCAGCCAGACGGGCCAATCAGACCGGTAATCTTGCCCTGCGGGATGTTGACGGTGACGTTTTTCAACGCCTGAAATTTCGCGTACCACAGGTTCAGGTCGCGGGTGGTGATGCTGAAGTGGTTCATCCGAAGACTCCGTGCGTGTAGTCGTACGTCCGCCGGTCGCGCGGGGTTTCGGAGAAGATTTTTTCGGTCGCGTCCAGTTCGACCAGTTCGCCGTTGAACAGGAACGCCGTCCGGTCGGCCAGCCGCCGGGCTTGCTGGACGAGGTTCGTCACGAGCAGGATCGTCATCCGGGCGCGGAGTTCTTTGAGCACGTCCTCGATCCGCATCGTGGTGACCGGATCAATCGCGATGGAAAACTCATCGAGACAGAGAATCTCCGGGTCGTGCGACAACGCGCGGGCAATCGTCAGCCGTTGTTGCTGGCCGCCGGACAATTTCGTGCCGAGCGTGTGGAGCCGGTCTTTCACTTCGTCCCAGAGCGCCGCCTGTCGGAGACAACGCTCGACGCGTTGTTCGAGTTCCGCGCGGTCGGTGATACCGGCCATGCGCGGGGCAAAGGCGACGTTGTCGTAGATGGTCAACGGCAACCCGACCGGCAACGGCGCGACCATGCCGATGCGCCGGCGCAAGTCATAGACGTTGTTGGTTCGGCGGATGTCTTCGTTATCCACCTTGATCACGCCGGTGACGCGGGCGTGCCGCTCGTGGTCGAGCGTGCGGTTGAGACAACGCAACAGCGTGGTCTTGCCGGATTGGGCCGGGCCGATGATGGCCAGAATCTCGTTGCGTTGGACGGTGAACGACACGCCGCGCAAAGCCGGTTTCGCGCCGTAGTGAACGGTCAGGCCTTCAATCTCGATGTGCGGGGCGGGAATCATTGTCACCATTTCTTCCGGGACCGCAGCCAGACGCGCAGAATGATGGCCAGCGCATTGATGAACAGGACCGTGCCGAGCAACACGACCGCCGTGGCAAACGGCAAACCGTGCGGCACGTCCGGCACCTGCGTTGAGATGGTGAACAGGTGCATCGAAAGCGCCATGCACTGGTCGCGCAGGCCGTAGGCGAACAGGTTGCCTTCCTCGATGGCCTTGAAGAAGACCGCTCCGGTAAACATGATCGGCGCGGTTTCGCCCGCGGCGCGCGACACCTGCAAGATCACGCCGGTCAGGATACCGCTGATCGAATTGGGCAACACGACATGACGGATCGTCTGCCACCGGGTCGCGCCGACGTTCCAACAGGCTTCGCGGAACGATTGCGGCACGGCGGCCAACGCCTCTTTCGTGCTGGCGATGATGACCGGCATCGTCATGATCGCCAGCGTCAGCGACGCCGCGAGAATGGACTTGCCCAGCCCGAAGAAAATGACAAACGCGCCCAGCCCGAACAGCGCGTGCACAATGCTCGGCACGGCGGCGAGGTTGATGACGGCGAGATTGACGATGCGCGTGAACCAGTTGTCCTTAGCGTACTCGTTGAGATAGACCGCCGCGAGAATGCCGATCGGTGCGGCGACCAGCAGCGAAAACCCGACCAGATAAAACGTGCCGAGCAACGCCGACCAGATCCCGCCGGCCCGCATCCCGCGTTTCGGGTTGGTGGTCAGAAACTCCCACGACAATACCGGCCACGCCTGCACGACGAGATACGTCACGATCAACACCAGCGGCACGACCAGCAGCAGCGCCATCGTGAAGAAAACCGCGCGCGCCAGTTGTTCGCGCCGCTGCTTCTTCCGCGCCAACGGCGTCGCGGCAAAGATGTTGGGGGTCGGCGCGTTCATTTCTTCCGCACCCCCCGGACAATGAGATCGGCGGTCAGGTTCACGACGGTCGTGATGAGAAACAACAAAATGCCGATGACGAACAACACCCGGTAATGATCGGAATGCACCGGCGCTTCGCCGAGTTCGGCGGCAATGGTCGCGGTCAGCGTGCGGACCGGGTCGAGCAGACTGGTGGGAATATTGATCGCGTGGCCGGTGGCCATGAGCACGGCCATCGTTTCGCCGACCGCCCGCGCCACGCCGAGCAGGCCCGCCGCGAGCAGGCCGTTCTTGGCTGCCGGCAACAACACCCGGTAAATCAACTGCCACCGGGTCGCGCCGAGCGCCAGCCCCGCTTCCCGATAGGAGTCCGGCACCGCTTTCAGGGCGTCCTCGCCAATGGACACAATGATCGGCACGCTCATCAACGCGAGGATGATGCCGCCGTTGAGCACGTTCAGACCAATGGGCGCGTCGAAGAGGCGAATGATGAGCGGATTGAGCACTGTCAGCCCGATGAACCCCCACACGACCGACGGAATCGCCGCGAGCAATTCGATGACGATCTTGAGCGTCTCTTTCAACTTCGGCCCGCAAAACTCGGAGACAAAAATCGCCGCGCCGATGCCAAACGGGATGGCGATCACCATCGCCAGCACCGTGACGCTGAACGTGCCGGCCAACAACGCGAGCGTGCCATACCGGACATGGCTGGGCGAACTCGGATACCATGCAGTACTGAAAAAGAACTCGCCAAACTTGAAGTCCTTGAACAACACCGCGCCGCCCTCACGGAACACAAAGAAGAAAATGCCGAACACGAACAGAATCGCGCTGATCCCACAGAGCCGGATCACCGACTCGATGAGCCATTCCACAATAATTTCCCGGTGACCGCGTTTCGTCATGAGTCAAACCGGGGTCGGCGTTCGGGCGGGACGGGGACATAGCCGCATTTGCCGAGCAATTGCTGGCCGGCCTCGGAGTAAATCCATTGCAGATATTGGCGGACGTGCCCGGTCGGTTCGCCCAGCGTGTACATCAACAACGGCCGGGCAATCGGATACGAGCCGTTGAGCGTGCTCTCCACACACGGCAGAATGGCCGGCGCGCCCGGCTGTTTGGCGACCCGCAACATTTTGACCCGCGGCGTGGCGTAGCCCATGCCGCTGTAGCCGATGGCGTTCGGCGTGCGCTCGATCAGTTCGACCACTTCCTTCGAGCCGTGCAGGTCGAGCGAACCGAGCCGAAAATCCGCTTTCTTGCCGAGCACCGCTTCCCGGAAGAAATGATACGTGCCGGAATTGGATTGACGGCTGACACGGATGATTTTGTCGCCGGACTTGCCGGGCAACTTGACACCGAGGTCGGACCAACGGGTGTACCGTCCTTTTTCGGCATAGATGTCAGCGATTTGCGCCAGCGTGATCTCATCGAGCGGATTAGCGGGGTGCACGAAGATGGCCAGCGCGTCGTAGCCGACCACAAACTCAACTGGCTCTTTGCCGGTGTTTTGTTTGGCGCGGGCGGCTTCGTCGGCCGTGATATGCCGGCTGGAGTTGGCGATGTCCACCGTGCCGGCAATCAACGCGGCAATACCGGTGCCCGAGCCGCCGCCGGACACCTCGACGGAAACTTCCGGACCCACTTCGGCATATTCCTCGGCCCATGCTTGGGCCACATTGACGAGCGTATCGGAGCCGGCGTTTTGGATTGCAACTTTCTTGTGGCCGGTGGCGACTGATTGAGTTCCGCCACAGCCGTGCGCGGCCAAAAGCATTCCTACCGCGAGCAAGCTCGCGGCGACAACCGAAAGCGTTGCTGCGGGCCAGCGCATCACCGAACCTCATCGCGTTCGCCGAGAATTGCCTGAGTCAGGTGGCGAATGTGGGTTTGAAGGAAATCAAACGCGGTTTCATAAGCCATGCGCACGGTTTCGGGATCCCCGGTAACCTTGGCGGGATCCACCACGTGCCATTCGAGGCCCACGGTTTTAGTCGGAGCCGATGGGAAGACCTTCCGCGCTTCGCGACAAAGGCCGACGACCACCTGCGATTGATCCAGATTCTCAATTTCATCCACCGAACGCGGCTTGTGCCCCGACAGATCGAGTCCCTTGCCGCGCATGAACTCGACCATCTGCGGATTGAGTTGCCCGGCCACGAGACCGGCGCTGGTGAATTTGAAGCGTTCCTGCCCTAGCGACCGGGCAATCGCTTCCGCCATCACGCTCAGACAGGTATTGCTCTCGCCGATGAACACGATATGAAACGATTTCATCGGCTGATGTTTCTGATACTCGCCGGTGGCGTAGTACAATGCTTCTTCGCAGATATTGTACGCCTGGTCGGCGGCGCGCTCGAAACGACGCGCCACTGCCAGCAACGGGGCCAACTCGCCCAGCGTGGGCGTGACCGGTCCCAGCAGGCGGGTCAACTCCTGATTGATCTGGTTGCGCAAGGCGTCGGCCTGATCCTCACCGGTCATTGTCGCGTGAGCCAGGGCGGCGTCTTTCTCCAAAAAGGCGCGGACGGCATTGCGCACCATCGGGATGACCAGGTCAGCCATTTCTTGGAATCGTTCTCTTGGCAATCCTGCCGGCAACGACGAAATCTGGAGAGCTTGGCGGGCAACGCTTTCGGCATAATCGCCGATGCGTTCCAGTTCCTTGACGATCTTGCTGGTCGAATAGACAAACCGCAGGATGCCGGCCGCGGGTTGGTGGCGCACCAAAAACTCCAAGCAGAGACGGTCGAGTTCGGTTTCCAGCTCGTCCACGCGCCGGTCGCGGAGAATGACGGTGTACGCGAGTTGCCGGTCGAGAGTGAGCACGGCTTGTAACGCGCCGCGCAACGCCTGCTCGTCGAGGGC
>CALBCO010000232.1 GCA_937927265.1 uncultured Verrucomicrobiae bacterium
GGCCACGATCAGATGACGCGGGAAGTCCTCGCCCACCTGCGTTCGTTGCAGAAGTCGCCCCTCCTTGTCCGCTCGTTCTTCCATGCGCCCTCAACCGCCTATGCCGCTTGATGTAGACACAATTGTGAGAGGTTTAGTAACTGCGTCACAAGCAGTGGCGTTGTTCCTCCACCAGACGACCCCTCAGACGTTCGAGGTAGCACAGACATTCCTGTCTGTACTTGATCCGCGTCAGTCGCGGAGCATCAAAGCCGTGCTGCCGCACTGCACTCCAAGATGCTGGCGTGGGTCACCAACCCCCGGCAGGCGGCACGCGTGCGGGTGGGGCCGGTCAAAAGACCGACAGGCTTCATTCGTTCATGCCAGACGGATTTCCCATCCCCCCCCGTCTTGATCAAGACGGGCGGCGCCGTCGCGGTTTGTCCCCGAGCGAAGGATCACGGAGAGGCGCGTGGGCTCGCCCAAATCCGGATGTAAGCGGTGCAGTGTGACGAGGGCGGGCTTGTAATCCAGAAAAGTGATCCGGGGGGGTGCTCTCCACTCAATCCTCGACACCTTCGAGCGCGCCACCGCCATCGAAGTCACAGCCCGTCCCGTGATCGGAACACACCGCTCCTGTCGTTGTGCCGCTCCACCCACCATCGCCGCAGACCCGCTACCCGCTGTTGGTCGCTCCCGTCGGCCACATGATGACTTCCCTGCACACACGGCAGGGGCGACGGTCGCGCCGACACGTTGCCCTCGCGGAATTCATCGCCCTCCAGTCGGCTTCCGCCCACGCCACCAGCAACGGTTGATCGCCGCGCGGCCCTTCGTCGAGGGGAAGCGCGTCGCGTTGCTCGCAGAAGATCACCCATTTGCTTCGCTCAGGGCCGCGTCCAGCGTCGCCGTGGTCAACGCGCGTTGCTGGATCGAGCGATGGGAGGCGATCACGTCCGGCAGATGCAAACGGCGCGCGGTGCGGCTCACGTTGAGCAGACCCGCGGGTGGACTGGCGCAATCGGGCCGTGGGCGTGGATCGAGGACGAAGGGAGTTTTATGCCGGAGCGGGAGGGAAGCTGGCATGATGTGATGATCCACACCGAGTAGAGGATAAAGTCCCACACAATAGTCACTAATCTCCTCGTCCCCATCTCTTTTTCTCACTTCCACCCCTTCACCACGTCCCGATCAGAGGCCCGCCAAAGAGGTTGACGGGCGACAGAAAGTTTGTTAGAAAATCGCACATTCAGGCGCGCGGAATCGCGGCCGGGAGTGATGCAACGATCATACGAGATGGAGTTGGTGACCGGGGACGCCCAAGGGCGGCTACGGTCTTTTTGTTGCCCCCGCGACTGGCGACCGCCGCCGGGATTCAGTTAGGAGGTAGTCGCTATGCCACGCGGGACCGTCAAGTGGTTCAATGAAAAAAAGGGCTTCGGCTTTATTCAACAGGAAAGCGGCCCGGATGTGTTTGTCCATTACTCCGCCATCAAAGGCGAGGGCTTCAAGACGCTCGCTGAAGGCCAGGCCGTCGAATTCGACCTCGTCGAAAGCGAGAAAGGCGCGAAAGCCGAGAACGTTCACGCCGTGTGACGCGGTCGTCGCGCTGGCGTACTCTTGCCTGCATACCTCATAGTGTTGACGCCGGTGCCGCCACTGATCTTGGCCAGTGCCTCTCCGCGGCGCGATCAGTTGCTCCGCGAGATGGGGTTGCGCTTTACGATTGTCTGTCCTGATGGCGTGGAGGAAGTGCAGACTGGCGCGGCTCCCGAAATCCTTGCCATTCAAAATGCCCAACGCAAAGCGCGCGCCGTGGCGGGTCAGCATCCGGGCGCATTGGTGCTCGGTGCTGACACGATTGTTGTTCTCGACGGTGAAGCGCTGGGCAAGCCGCGCGACCTGCCAGAGGCGGTGCGGATGCTCGGTCGGCTCGCAGGCCGGCCCCATCAGGTCATGACCGGCCTGTGCTTGATTCACCAACACCGGGAATTGGCCTTTCACGATACCACCCGCGTGTGGATGAAGCCGCTCACACCGGCCGAGATCAAAAAATATTTCGAGCGCGTCAATCCGCTCGACAAAGCTGGCGCCTATGCCGCGCAGGAATTGGGGGACACCATCATTGAACGTGTGGACGGCAGCTTCAGCAATGTCATGGGCCTGCCCGTCGAACGACTTCGCGCCGCCCTGCTGCAATTTGGCTGGCCGCGGTGAACACCCGCCGGCGGACATCTTCGATAACGCCACCCACACACGATTCGGCTTGTGACTAGGTGGGGAGAGTTGGTAAAGATCCATCATCATGACGACCGCCTATTCGCAGATTGAAATTCCGGGCCTCCAGAAACTCAAAAGCGGCAAAGTGCGCGAGGTGTTTGATCTGGGCGACGCCCTGTTGTTTGTGGCGAGCGACCGGTTGAGCGCCTTTGACGTCGTGCTGCCCGATCCCATTCCCGATAAAGGGCGGGTGCTGACCGCGCTCAGCGAGTTTTGGTTCAAGAAGACCGCGCACATCGTCCCGAATCATCTGCTGACCTCCAGCTACGCGGCGATTGCGCGGCGAGTGGGTGATCATGAAGTTTTGCGCGGGCGCTCCATGCTGGTCCGCAAATGCCGGCCGCTACCCGTGGAGTGCATTGTGCGCGGTTATCTGTCAGGGTCAGGCTGGAAAGAGTACCGACAATCCGGCACCGTCTGCGGCATCAAATTGCCGGCCGGATTGGTGGAGTCCAGCCAACTGCCGAAACCGATTTTCACGCCCTCGACCAAGGCCGAGACGGGCCATGATGAGAACATCAGTTTTGAGCAAGCGGCAGAAATTTTGGGCGTGGCGGTGGCAGGGCAGGTGCGCGACGCGGCGGTGGCGGTGTACCAGTTCGCCCGCGAATACGCGGCGCAACGGGGGATCATCATTGCCGACACGAAGTTCGAGTTTGGTTTCGACGGGGCGCAGTTGCTTTTGATTGATGAGGCGCTGACGCCGGACAGTTCGCGGTTCTGGCCGGCGGACCAATATCGACCGGGCGGCCCGCAGCCGAGTTTTGACAAACAGTACGTGCGCGACTATTTGGAAACCTTGTCGTGGGACAAGAAGCCGCCGGGGCCGGCGTTGCCGCCCGAGGTGGTGCGACGAACGAGTGAGAAATACTTGGAGGCGTTGCAGCGGTTGGCCGGATAGGCCGTATTTTTTCCTGTTGACCGACGGAGTGTGGTTCTTTAGAGTTGCGCCCACGATGCAACCACTCATCCGCACTGGAAGAAGCGCGACGAAAGGACAATCATGAAGCAGACATACACAGCATTGAGCATAGCGACGATGTTGACGGGGCTGCTAGTCATGGCGGCTCGGGCGCAAGCTCCGGCGGGCGGAATGGAATTCGAGATTCGGAATATCCGTCAGGCGATGGTGGAAGCGCCGAGCTATGGCGGGAGCAGCAGTTTGGGAGGACGCAGTCCGGCGGTGGGGGTGAGGTGGCTGCGCGTGGAAGTGCAGTTCGACAGCCGGCCAGAATGGGCGGACGACGTCACGTTGAAATATTTCGTATTACTCGAGCGGGGCCGCAACCAACGCCTGTTTGCCGGCGAAGTCAATCATGTCAATGTAGAACGTGGAACGCATTACTCGGCGATGTTCATGCATCCGAACGCCGTCAAGCGCTTTGGCGATGGCCGGGCGTTGGCGGTGGCCGTCCAACTCTTTCACCAAAATCGGTTGGTGGACCAGCGGAGCGAACCGCCACACCGCGACCGGTGGTGGGAGCAATTCAGCCCGGTCAGCGGTTTCTTGCTCGCGCCACATGAAAGCCCTTGGGCGCCGATCGCTAACGAAAGGTATGAAGCGATCAAACTCCGATAACCCAAAGGAATAATCACGCGACTCATGTTAGGTCCTGATCGAATTCTGGCGTTGGATATCGGCGCCGCCAC
>CALBCO010000233.1 GCA_937927265.1 uncultured Verrucomicrobiae bacterium
GCCGTCAACGCCACCGTCGGTCGCGTGGCCGACCGGAACCACAACATCCCCCCCACCCCGCCAACGAGCAGCGCCAACACTTCGTTCACCCCCGCCAACGTCGCCGCCGCCACAATCACGCCAAGCACGAGCGACCGTGCATCTTTGACCGCTTGGCGGCCCAACCGGCCAATCGCCGCGACGATGACAGCCAGGACGACCGGTTTGACGCCCGCCAGAAACGGCTCGACCGCCGGCAACGCGCCGTACCGCTGATACGCCCACGCGAAAACGCAACAGATCACTGCGGCGGGGATGATGAAACAGCTCCCGGCCACAATCAACCCGCGCCAGCCGGCCCGTTCGTAGCCGATGTGCATCGTCATCTCGGTCGAGTTCGGACCGGGAATCAAGTTCGTCGCGCCGACCAGATCGAGGAAGTGTTGCCGGCTGATCCACTGTCGGCGGGTGACGACTTCATCTTCCATCATCCCCACGTGCGCCGCCGGTCCGCCGAAAGCGGTGCAACCAAGTTTCAGGAACAACTTGGCCACTTCCTTCAACGCGCTCGGTGAATGCATCGGATGCGATTGTAGAGAGAGCCGGCACATCCGACAAGCGACAAGACGCCGCCAACTGCAATCTGTTGCGGGTTGAAGCGTATATTTCACGCTCCCCACCAAACTCCAGCGGACTGCCGCACACGGCAGCGGCTTGTAGCGGCGGTCTGTGACCGCGGCTGCCGTTACGCCCATGACCCGGCACCACTTATTGAGCGCTTCTACAACAAAATAACCAATCCCGAATCTCGGTTGGGTGTGGCGCCTTCAGCCCGCCGTTCGCTCATCAACACACACGGCATTTGTTGTACGTCCAAGGTCACCCACGCTCGCCCGTGGCGCGACGGATGCCGCGAGCGAAGCGAGCAAGCATTCCGGCGTGACGCGGGTGAGCGTTGGGTGCACCGCCTTGTTCGGCTTCTTGTTTTCGAATTATAAGTGCCCAAGCTCCAAGGCAAAAACAGGAAACCATAGACATCGATGCGAAATTCAAGCCAAAACGAAGGAACTCGTGTTTTTGCCAAGCTGCATGATCTATTATCACGGCACGGCCTGTAAGATTGGGCCACATCTCAATAGCAGCAGTACATAATGATGCTGTAAGTCCGCACGCCAGACCAGTGACTGCCACTCGATTAAACAAGCACGTAGACGCGATATTAATCACTTGTGGTGGGAAAATATATCCAATGACCGCCCCCATTGGTAAGACAAGCCAAGTTGCCATAGCGACCGCATAAGCTGCAACTCCGAGCACCCCGAGGCCGAGCCATTGTTCCTGCGAGGCGTAAAATAATAAAATTAGAACGGCCCACACATACGCAGCGAACAGTCCGAGGAGTGTTCCTGAAAGTAACCGTCGTTTGACTGGCTGATGATTCATTTTATTGCCGAACGTCTAGCTCATCCACGGCGGGCATGGAAGCTCGAATTCAAATTGGAGCGTTGCCCGCCGTTGGATGGAGCGTCTTGTTGGGCTGTTCTTTTCGGGGTCTGATGAGGAAAATCGAAACAAGTCCTGCGATGAATGCTCCGCCAGCATACAGCACGAGATATCGAGGCGCAATACGTGCATACCAAGCAGATTCGGTCGTGCAGGAATCATGGACCAACCAAGCCCATATGACTCCGTATTCGGTGCGGTTCCAGCGGAGAACCGCTTGAGTCGTGGACGGCTGACCAAACTGTCCACTGCTAGTCCAGAGATTCTCCGGGAAGGCGCTTGTCGTATGCGACGAGTGTGGGAGCAAACCAATCGCGAGGATCCCGAAAGTGACACAGGCGGCTATTAGTATCCTCTTCATTTTCTGGCCCAACAGAGTGCTTTACTGCATTCCACCTATTATAATAGGATGCATTCCGCCTAGCACCTTTATATCTGTTCGGCTAACATGAGGACAATTTATGGATTCGACCGATCCAGTCAAGCCTGAAAAGATCGAGAGATTCTGGAATGCCTACCGTGCCTGCGTGGAGGCGCATCACATCCCGCCGCAACGGTCCGGTTACTACGTTCGTTGGGTGCAGGAGTTTGTGGAATTCCAACCGGAAACGAAATTACGGGATCGGTCGGCGGCGGACATCGAACGCTTCCTGAAGTTCCTTGCCGAGCAAGCGGGCGCGGCGGAGTGGCAGGCGAAACAGGCTGCGTATGCGCTGCGGCTGCTCTATGAACAATTCCTACCGGCGTATCATCCCACCGTTGCGGGTGGATCGGCGGTGGAGACCGGTGAAGCAGGTTTTCGGGACCGGATCCTGCCCGGCGAGGCGGAACGCTGTCAGGGGCCGGTTTTGCAGCGACTCCGAGCGGAAGTGCGTGAACGGCATTATTCGTACAAGACGGAAACGACCTACCTCGAATGGGTGCGTCGATTTCTGGCCTTTCACGGTTATGCCGATCCCCACCAACTGACACCCGCCACCGCTATCAAGGAGTATTTGGATTATCTCGCGGGCGTGCGATATGTGTCGGCTAGCACACAGAACCAAGCCTTGAATGCGTTGGTGTTTCTTTACGGCCATGTGTTGCATGTACCCGTCGGCGATATGGGCAACTTCCAGCGCGCCAAACGCCCCCGCCGCCTGCCAGAAGTCATGACCCGCACCGAGGTGCAGGCGCTCTTGGATCAGTTGACCGGGACAACGAAACTAATGGCGTTGCTAATGTACGGCGGCGGGTTGCGGCTGTCGGAGTGCCAGCAACTGCGCGTCAAGGACGTGGACATCGAGCATCGGCAGATTCTGGTGCGCGACGGCAAGGGGCAAAAGGACCGCGTGACCATCCTGCCGGAGAAAGTGGTCGGGTTGCTGCAAGAACACCTCGCAGCGGTCAAAGCGCAGCATGAGCGCGATCTGGCCGCTGGACACGGCGACGTTTTCATCTGGCCGGCGCTGGCCCGAAAATATCGCGGTGCCGCCAAAGAGTGGGGCTGGCAGTTTGTCTTCCCCGCTCGGAGTTTCTCGGCTGATCCACGTTCCGGTGCAATCCGCCGCCATCATCAACACGAATCGCTTCTGCAGAAGGCGATCAAAACCGCTGCGCGGAAGGCGGGAATTGTCTGGCCGGTGGGTTGCCACACCTTGCGGCATTCCTTCGCTACGCACTTGCTGGAATCCGGCTCCGATATCCGCACCGTGCAGGAGTTGCTGGGCCATGCCAACGTGGAAACGACCATGATCTACACCCACGTCCTCAACCGTCCCAGTGTCGCGCCCGTCCGCAGTCCGCTGGATACCGGTTCGCCACTGTGAAGTTGACCGTCCTCTACACCGCTGCGCACGCGCAGTTCCCGGATACCGAACCGCTCGGCGGCGGCAAGGCGGTGGCGGATTATCTGTGCCGAGAGTTTCCCGATTGGACCGTGCTCAGTCCGCGGAGTTTGGGGTTCCGGGACTCTTCTGAAACCAGAGGGCTTCGCTCCGTCGAAGCCGTTGGCGGCAGACGGTCGCGACGGAGCGCGCCCCTCCGAAATGCGTTGACGGAGATGAACGAATGGCAGTACGCCCGGTTTTGCCGGCAATTCGAGCAGGCGACGACCACCGCGATTCTGAAACACGATCCGGCACGCTGCGTCGTGCTCACGAACGACATCAGCGAGGGGCCGGATTTCGCGATGCTCGGAGCGCGAGGCTACCGGATTGTCAGCATTTGGCACGTGGACGTGGTGGAGTATTTTACGAAGTTCTATCTGCGCGGCTGGGTGCGGCCGGAGACGGCAGCGCGGTGGAATCGGTTTCGCTGGTTGCCGGATTGGTTGAAATTGGTGTTTCACAAACAGGCCGATTGTGTCCGGTGGAGTCGGCGGTTGATCGTGCCATCGGCGCCGATGCGGGAGATGATTTTGCAGTGTTACCGGAATTGCCCGACGGCGAAGACCGTGGTGATGCCGTGGGGGAATCTGGCGGCGCACGCAGCGGCGCGCCCGGCGGTCACGCCCTACCCCGATGGGGAATTCGTCATCATGACGTTGAGCCGGTTGTCGCCGGAGAAAGGCATTGAGCGTTTGCTTTATGCACTTCGGCACTTCGGCACTTTCCACTACCGCCTTCTCATCTGCGGCGCGCCGGCCTACATGAAAGGCCACCGCTACGAACGGAAACTGCGCCGTCTGGCCGCCGGTTTGCCAGTCGAGTTTTTGGGGCACGTGACCGGGGCGCGGAAGGCCGCCCTGCTCCACCGAGCGGACTTGTTTGTGTCGCCCTCCCGTCATGAGAGTTACGGGCTGACGATTGCGGAGGCGGAGGCGGCGGGGTGCCGGATCATTTCGCATGGGCATTACGGGGCGACCGGGACGGTGGTGGATTGCGATGATCCAGTGGCGTTGGCCAAGGCGATTCGAGCGGCGGCGCAAACGCCCCGGCCCAGTCCGGTGACCACGACCGGCCACGCGGCGGCGCGAATAAAGGAGTTGCTTTTGGAAGTGGCCAGTGCTACCGAGTAAAGCGTTTTAGCACTGGGCACAATGCGGTACTTGCTTCTCTCGATTTGCGCCGCGGGCTTGGTCGCCAC
>CALBCO010000234.1 GCA_937927265.1 uncultured Verrucomicrobiae bacterium
TCGAGAAATGGTCGGGAGAGAATATCAGTTGGTGGTGGATCTTCGACCGGCCGATTCCGAGAATATTCCTCGGCTTGTTTCTGCCGTCATTGGACGGTGTCCACTCCATAGCCGCACGGCGGGAGGCGGACTTGCAGGCAACCGTAATTGTCTGTGCCTTAGCCGGGCACACACGCGATTACGGCGAACCGCCGGAACGGCTGGAGCAACTCATCCTGGATTTCTTGCCTGCCGTTCCCGTTGATCCATTTGACGGGAAACCGTTCCGCTACCGACGTGAGGATGCCGCCTGGGTAGTTTGGAGCGTGGGTAAAGATAGGAAGGACGACAACGCCGCATGGCACGAGTTCAAGTATCGCGAACCCGCCGGCAAACGCGAAGGCGGCGACATCTACTTCAAGTCAACCGAGCCACAAGACGATCTGGCCGCGTACAAGCCTTGCCCTTAATAAACAAAGGGGAGGAACCGCTTGGTGTGTTGCCGGTAAGCGCGATACTCCGGGAACCGTCGGAGCAGCAAGGATTCTTCGTACTCGGCTTTCAGAATCAAATCGGCCAAGAGGATCAGCCAGACGATCAACCGGCTGAAATTGGGCTGGGTGGTCAGCCAGCCGAGCGTGAACAACAATACCGCCGTGTACATCGGATGCCGGATGAACCGGTACGGCCCGCGCGTCACCAAGCGCATGTCGCGGGCGGGTTCGGGCGCGATCTTGACCCGGCGCGGACCGACGACGGCGACCGCCCACAACGTCAGCACAATGCCGGCAATTTGGAGCCAGACCCACTGCGGGGCCGCGATCAGGTAGCCGGTCAGCGCGAGATAGATGATGGCGGCCAGTTGAACGGCAACGAGCACGCTCGATTTCATGGCGTTTTGGAGTGCGGCGGCTTGACGCCGCTATGCCGTTCACAGCGCGTCGGGCCGCGCCGTCGGGAAGGCTGTGTCAAGCCACAGCACTCCCTAAGAACGGTCAGGCAGTAATCCAATTCCCGCCGCGAGATGGTCAAGGGCGGGGTGATGCCGAGGGCGTCGCCTTCCGGTAACGCCAGTATGCCGCGTTGCAAAAGTTGCTCCGCCATACGCGACGGATGCTTGACCGCTAAGCCGAGCATCAAACCTTTGCCGCGTACGGGCAACCGGCTGGCGATGTACGCCCCGAGTTCGGTGGCGCGCTGGTCGAGTTTCCACCGCTTCATTTCCGCAATGGCCGCCAAGGCGGCGGCGCAGGCGACCGGGTTGCCGAGGAATGTGCTCGTGTGGAGCGCTTCGCCGGTGGATTCAGGCCACCAGTCCATCACCGCCGCCCGGCCGATGCAGGCCGACAACGGCAGACTACCGGTCAGCGCTTTGCCGACACAAATGATGTCCGGCACTACGCCCCAATGTTCGCATGCAAACCACCGGCCTGTGCGGCAGAAACCGGTGTAGATTTCATCGGCGATCAGCAGCAATCCGTGCCGGTCGCAGAACGAGCGCAGCCCCGGCAGAAAATCATCCGGCGGCACAACAATGCCGCCCCGTCCTTGGATGGGTTCGACGAGCACGGCGCCGTAGAAAGAAACAGGGCGGGGTAGGGACGAGCCGCCGGCTCGTCCGTTGCCGGCTGACCGGTCGCGGACGGCCCGGCGGGGCGGCCCCACCATCGGCACGGCGCCGAAAGGGATGTGGGTGACGAATTTGCCGAGTTGTTTGGCAAAAGGCGACCGGAAGTCCTGCCGGTGGGTGGCGGCGAGTGCGCCGTAGGTCAGACCATGATAGGCACCGGTAAAGGCGATGACGCCGGGCTTGCCGGTGTAGAGGGCGGCTGTTTTCAGCGCAATCTCGACTGCTTCGCTGCCCGAGTTGCCGAAGACGACGCGCGCCGGTTCTTGGAAGCTGAGACGGCAAAGCTCGCGGGCTAACTGGAGTTTGAGCGCGTTGGGGTGCACATCACCCATTGCGTGCGGGAGTTGCCGGGCTTGGCGAGCGATGGCGGCAACGACGCGCGGGTTGGCGTGACCAACGCTCGCCACACCGAACGCCGCCGTGAGGTCGAGATAGCGGTTGCCGTCCACGTCCCAGACGTTCGTGCCGCGGACGCGTCCCCAGAAGACCGGCCAGCGGTCGGAGATGTAGGTAACGTTGCGGGACTCGACAGCGCGGAGTTGCCGGGCAAGTTGCCGGCTGCGCGGGCCGGGGATGTGTGTCATGATTCGCGGGAGGCTCATGGAGTGCGGCGGATGGATGCCGCTTTCGTTTTGCCGCGGCTTGACGCGGCGAAAGTGGATGGTTGCGGCGCCTCAAGTCGCGCCGCACAAGGCTGCGTCAAGCCGCAGCACTCCACATTAGAAGTCATCGGGGAGATGGAGATGGTCATAGCGGAACGATTGCACTTTCTTGCGGAAGGCCGGGTCGGCGTTTGCGGTGAACCAGCGGGCGGAACAGAATTCGTACGGGGCGGCCACGGACACGAGTTGGTGATGAACTGCGTTATGGTGGACGTAGTTGAGGCGGGCGAGATAGCTCTTTTCGAAGGTCAAGCAGGTGTCCCAGAATTGAAACCAAACTTTGCGGCCGGGGGTGCCGTCCAGCTTGTTGAGGGCGGCGGCGGCGGTCTGGGTGTGGAGGTGACTGATGAACGGACGAAGGGACTCGGCGTTGGTGGGTGAGACGCTGATCCAGTGGTAGTGGTTAGAGAAGACGGCCCACGCTTCGAGTTGCCAGTGGTAGCGGTCGGCA
>CALBCO010000235.1 GCA_937927265.1 uncultured Verrucomicrobiae bacterium
TCGTGCGCGACGGGTTCTACGGCCGGTGGGTGACCGTCCATACGCGACCAGAGGGAAGACTGCCCTACATCCACAACTTCGCCAACCTGGTGATTGCCGACACGACAGACTTCGCGGCCGAGGCCCTGTTCGCGTTGGTGCGGCCGGGTGGCAAGATGGGCGAGCGGGTCAAACCGCCATTGCCGGGCGCGGGCGAATGGACACACATGTTTGCCGCCCCCGCGAACACATCGAACAGCGGCGACCAGCTTGTCGGCGGCACGCAATACCGGGTGCAATGGTTCGGCGATCCGTCGCCGCCCCGCAACGTCGGCTGGCACGCCAACGGCATGGGGCCGCTTTACAAGGACGGGCGATTGTTTGTCATCAAAGTGGATCATGTGGAAGCGGTGGACGCCTACAACGGCACGAGCTTGTGGAGTGTGGACTTGCCAGGCTAGGCCCGGTTCAGTCCCGCGCGCGAGGGCGGCTCGGCGTGCGTGGATGAGCGACACTTATATTTCGCCGTCAAAAACGATTGTCAGGTAATTGACGTGGCGACGGGGAAGAAACGGCAGACGTTTTACGGTCCCGATTGGGAATTGGACTGGGGCTTCATTGCCGTGGTGGACAACCGGTTGTACGGCAGCAAACAAAGCCCGAATGCGACCTGGAGCGACGCGACGGCCAAAACCTCGCCGTTCCGCAGCATGTGGAGCGCGAGCGAGGCGGAGTTCGTCTTGAGCCGGCAACTGTTCGCGCTCGACAAGGCGACCGGCCAAACGATTTGGAACCGCCCCGGCGCGATCCTCAATGCGAGCATCACGCTGGCCGACGGCAAAGTGTATTTCGTCGAATCGCGTGATCCAAAGATGATGCTCCACCCGGACGGGTCAGTGTGGCTGCGCGACGCCCTCGGCCCGCAAACCTGGCTCGTCGCGCTCGACGGTCAAACCGGTCAACAACTCTGGGAACAACCCTTCGCCCCGCCAGCCCGCAGCATGTTGTACCTCAGCGCCAGGCGCGGGTTGCTGGTCGCCTCCTACTCGTATCACGTCGGCCCGAAAGCTGATGCGCCGCCCGTCGTCGCCGCCACCTCCAAGCTCATTGACGATGGGGAAAGCCCGCCCCAAGTGACCGGGACGTTGATCCGGTTCGGGTTTCAAGCGTTGGACGCCGCGACCGGCCAGGTGAAATGGACGACCGACGAGTACACGTCGAAGAATTCGCTGGGCGCGCAGCACAACTACAACATCTCGCATCCGGTGTTCACCGACACAACCATCTATCACAACCCAGCCGAGCAATATCTCGTGACACTGGACTTGCTGACCGGGCAATTGCGGGAAATGAAGCACATCGCCCGCAGCAAGGGTTGCGCAACGCCGACCGGCAGCGCGCGGGCCATTTTCTACCGCAGCACCGGCATCGCGTCGTTTGATTTTGCGAGCGAGACGCAGTTTTACGTGTCCGACGTCAGCCGGCCCTCGTGTTGGATAAGCGTGTTGCCGGCCGGCGGGCTGTTGCTCATGCCCGAATACAGCATCGGCTGCAACTGCGCGTTCCCGTTGCAGACGACCATCGTCCTTGTCCCCGGCAGCTTCGCCCACGAACCGCCCCCGCGCCGCCGGTAGTCTTCGCAGACGGGCGCATCCTGGCCGTGATGGATCGCGACCCGAATGTCGCTCCCCCACCCCAAGTGCGGCTCGAATTGGCGAGGCGAGTTTGTTACCGTGCGGGCAGTCATCATGAAACCCGGCAACCCTGAGTCACTGGAAACCCTCGAAGGCAGCGTCGAGGCGATTGTGTATGCGAACGAAGAGACGCATTACACCGTGGCCCGACTGTTGCCGGAAGGCCGCGGCCGGCAGGAGCCAGTCACCATCGTCGGCAACCTCGCCGCGCTGCAAGTCGGCGAATCGGTCCGGGCCCGCGGCCGGTGGACGGTGCATAAACAATTCGGCCGGCAGTTTGTCGTGGAACAATTCGAGTCGGTGTTACCGCGCACCGTGGTCGGCATCAAAAAATATCTCGGCAGCGGTTTGGTCAAAGGCATCGGGCCAACGTTTGCCGATCGAATTGTGGCCAAGTTCGGCGAAAAAACGCTCGAAGTCATTGACCAGTTCTCGGCCAAGCTGCGCGAAGTGGACGGCATTGGCCCGGAACGGGCCAAGCGGATCAAGGAAGCCTGGACGGCACAGAAGAGCATCCGCGACATCATGATTTTTCTGCAGGGTCACGGCATCGGCAGCAGCCACGCGGCGAAGATTTTCAAGCAATACGGCGAAAACGCCATTCCCATCGTCCGCGAGAATCCCTACCGGCTGGCGCGCGACGTTACCGGCATCGGGTTCAAGACGGCCGACGGCATCGCTGCCAAGCTCGGTGTGGCGCGCGATTCGCTGCACCGGCTCAAAGCCGGCGTGGTGCACACGTTAGAAGAAGCGACGGATGCCGGGCATTGTTGTTTGCCGCACGAAATGCTGGTGCGGACGGCGGCGGAGTTGCTCGGTGTGAACGTCAGGCCGGTCGAGACGGCGGTGGAGTTGCTCGCCGGCGGCGGCGAGGTGGTGCGCGACGGCGTACTGGTGTATCTGACCGGGCTGCATCGGTGCGAGACCGGTGTGGCGAGGCGGATCACCGAGTTGCGGCTCGCACCGGTGACGTTGCCGGCGTTGGACCTCGACAAGGCATTGAACTGGGCGCAACAGAAGACCGGCGTCGGCTTGGCCGCCGCCCAGCAACAAGCGGTGCGGACGGCGTTGACGGCAAAAGTGTGTGTCATCACCGGCGGTCCGGGCGTAGGAAAAACGACGATCATCAATTGTCTGGTGCAGATTTTGCGGGCGAAGAAATGCCGGGTGTTGCTGGCGGCACCGACGGGCCGGGCGGCGAAACGAATGCAGGAAGCGACCGGCGCGCCCGCACAGACGATCCACCGGCTGTTGAAATACGAGCCGGGCGGCGGGGGGTTCTCCCACAACGAACATCGGCCGTTGTCGGGCGATATGGTGATCATTGACGAGGCTTCGATGTTGGATATTCCGCTCGCCTATCATCTGTTGAAAGCGATCCCGAACAGCGCGTCGGTGGTATTTGTCGGCGACGTGGATCAATTGCCCTCAGTCGGTCCCGGCAATTTCCTCCGCGACTTGATCGAATGCGACCGGCTGCCGGTGGTGCGGTTGACGGAGATTTTCCGACAGGCGCGAACCAGTTGGATCATCACCAACGCCCACCGGGTGAACCGCGGCGAGATGCCGGTGTGCGACGCGCCGGCGGGCAGCGATTTCTTTTTCATCGAGGAGAGCGATCCGGACAAGGTATTGCAGACGGTGAAAACGTTGTGCGCGGAGCGGATACCGAAGAAATTCGGGTTCGCGCCGATGCAGGACATTCAGGTGTTGACGCCGATGCACAAAGGCGTGTGCGGCGCGGAGAATTTGAATCGGGAGTTACAGGCGGCGCTGAACCCGACCGGGCCGCACGCGGTGCGCTTTGGGCGGATCTACCGGGTGGGCGACCGGGTGATGCAGACGCGGAACAACTACGACAAGGACGTGTTCAACGGCGATCTGGGACGGATCCAACGGCTCGATCTCGTGGATCAGCAGATGATTGTCGAGATGGACGGCCGGGCCGTAGCGTACGACTTTGATGATTTGGATGAGCTGCTGCCGGCTTATGCAATCAGCGTCCACAAATCGCAGGGCAACGAATACCCGTGCGTGGTGGTGCCGCTGTTGACCCAGCATTACGTGCTGTTGCAGCGCAACCTGCTGTACACGGCAATCACGCGCGGGAAGAAGCTGGTGGTGCTGGTTGGCTCGAAAAAGGCGCTGGCGATTGCGGTAGGGAACAACCGGACAGCAGCACGGTACAGTTTATTGCAGGAGCGGTTGGGGCGCGGCGCGGCGTGAGCGGTGGCGGCCTGGGGCCAGCCCCCGCGCTTCTCAATCGGCGCCGTTGGTGTAGCGGCGGAGGATGACGGCGGTGTTGCGACCGCCGAAGCTGAAGGAGTTGCTGGCGACAATGTTCATCCGGTGATGGCGCGGCTGGTTCGGCACGTAATCGAGGTCGCAATCCGGGTCGGGGTATTCGTAGTTGATCGTCGGCGGCAACAGGTCATCGCGCATCGCCAGACAACAGGCGGCAATCTCGGCGCCGCCGCACGCGCCCTGCATGTGGCCCATGGCGGATTTGATGGAGCTGACAGGCAGATTGTAGGCGTGCTCGCCAAAGACTTTTTTCACCACCAGCGTTTCGGCCTTGTCGCCGGCGGGGGTGGAGGTGCCGTGGGCGTTGAGGTAATCCACCTGTTCGGGGCGCACGCCGGCTTTGGCGAGCGCCAGTCGCAGGGCGCGGGTGGCCTGCTCGCCGTCGGGGGCCGGATGACACATGTGATGGGCGTCGCAGGTGGAGGCCCAGCCGATCACCTCGGCGTAAATGCGCGCGCCGCGGCGGCGGGCGTGTTCGAGTTCTTCCAGCACGAGCACGGCGCCGCCTTCGCCCATCACGAAGCCGTCGCGTTTGCGGTCGAACGGCCGGGAGGCCTTGGTCGGCTCGTCATTGCGGAACGACAAGGCATACGTCGCGCCAAAAGCAGCCACGATCACCGGATGAACGGTGGCATCGGCGCCGCCGGCGAGCATCGCGTCGGCGTCGCCCTTGAGAATGGTGTCGGCGGCGTGGGCGATGGCGGCGGTGGAACAATCGCAGCCGGTGGAGATGGTGATGCTCGGCGCTTTCAGGCCGAGATGCAACGAGACTTGGCCGCCCGCCGCACCCGTGAAGATGGCGATCCCCATGTAGGGGCTCATGGCGCGGATGCCTTTTTCCTTGAACACGTCGTATTCCTGCGCGCCGAACAGCAGGCCGGCATAGGCGGTGCCCATGGTGACGCCGACGCGTTCGCGGTTGACTTTTTCGAGGTCCAAGCCGGCATCTTCGATCGCGAGGTAGGATGAGGCGAGGGCAAGATGGGCGAACCGGTCCATGCGGCGGGCGTCTTTGCGGCCGAGCCATTGTTCGGGGTGAAAGTCTTTCACCTCGGCAGCGATTTTCCACAGGCTGACGGAGTTTTCGAGGATGGGCGAGCGGTCCACGCCCGAAACGCCGGCGAGTAAGTTCCGCCAAAAGTCTTTCGCGCCTATGCCGACCGGCGTGACCAGCCCCAAGCCGGTGATGACGACTCGTCGTTGTGTGCCCGCATTCATTGGGTTCCCCGCCCACTAATACAACGCCGGGGGGAGCCAAGTAAAGCAATCCTTTTGCGCGTGTTTGGAAACTCATATTTCGGCGTATTTTGTAGCCGCGAGCCGGCTCGCGGCTACAACTGCTGTTTTCAAACACGCTCTTAGGCCAGGGCGGCCGGCGGAGGGTGGATGGGGAGGTTGATGCGGAAACTCGCGCCTTGGCCTTCGATGCTGGCCACAGAGATTGTGCCCCCGTGGTCCCGAATGATTTTTTGGGAGATGGACAACCCCAAGCCGGTGCCCTCTTTCTTGGTCGTGAAAAACGGGTCGAAAATTCGCTGGCTCACCGCCGCCGGGATGCCCGGACCGTTGTCGGCGATTTCGATGTAGGCGAAATCGCGCACCTCGCCGTCGCTGGTACTCTCCAAGGACCGAATGCCGGTGGCAACGCGAATGCGGCCGTGTTCGGGCACGGCATCCACTGCGTTGTTGAGCAAGTTGAGCAAGACCTGCAGCACTTGTTGCTTGTCCACGTGCAGGAGCGGCTGTTCGCGGATTTCCTTAATGAGTTCGATCTGCTTGTTTTTGAAGCGGGGCTTCGCCAGCAACAGTGCTTCCTCCACCAAGTCGCCTGCCGCATGTGTTTCAATGCTCACTTGGCTCGGCCGGGCAAACGCAAGCATCGTCTCGATCACTTTGGTGATGCGGTCCACGTCTTTGAGCACCAACTGACTGAACTCGTTTTTGAATTCGGGATCCTCCATTTTGGTCGGCAATAACTGGGCGAAGGTGCGGATCGAGGCGAGCGGGTTGCGGATTTCGTGGGCGATGGCGGCGGCAACGGTGCCCAACTCGGCCAGCTTGCTTTTGCGCAAAAACTCGTCCTGCATGCGCCGGTAGCGCACGGTGAGCGACGCTTCGGCCGCCAGCGTCTCCAGCAACCGCACGTCACCCTCAAAAAACATGTCGCGGGATAGTTTCTCTCCGAGGACGATCAGGCCGATCAACCGGTCGTCCACAATCATCGGCACCCCGACGACGGCTTGCCGCCGGTCGAGGTCCGCCTGCAGCGCGTGGGCCGTGGCCCCGCTGACGCGGCGCGGCAATTCATCGCGCACCACGGTTTCGTGATGGTCCCGCAGCCACTGCGCGAGGGGGGCGGTGTCCGGCAACGGTGGCAAGGGGGCCGGCAACCCGGCCTGCGCCTGCGGCCGGAATTCCCCCGTTAACGGGTCCTGCAAGAAAATCGCCACGTGGTGCAATTGCATCTGGGCGTGGATCGCCGTGGCCAAGGTATTCAACATCTGATCAATTTCCGGCAACCGGCTCAAGGTCTTGCCGATGCTGCTCAATGCGTCCTGATAGCCGTAGCGGGCGGCAAACAATCGTTGTTCCATGTACCGCTCAGCCCGCGGCAACCACGCCGGCAAGGTGACGGACAACGCCAAGCCAATGGCGGCCACGAGCACCACGGTGAATAGGATTTGCTCCGAATTCATAAATCCGGGCGCGACCAATTTCATGCCGGTCACGGCCAGCAGACACAAACCGGCCGCGATCAGCAGCGTCAGCGTATGCAATAACGCGCGAGCGAGGGCGACGTTGTAGTCGGCCAACCGCGCCTTGGCCATGATGTAGGCGAGAAAACCGAGGTTGAGCGGCAACAGGACAAACCCAAACGGCAACATGTTGAAGCCGTATTCGAGCGGCACGATGATCAGGTTGGTCGTCAAGAACACGACGAACCACGCGACGATGAAATACACCAACTGCACCCGTTTGTAGCCAACCGCCTGCCGGGCGTGTCGGATGAGAATCACCACGCCGCCGAATTGCCAGAACAGAATATTGGCCACCAGCACGGGATACACCTGCCGGTTGTAGCGCAGGTAATGATGCATAAACGGCAACGAACGCAACCCGTCAATCAGCACCCCTTGCCACACCAACACCGTGCACAGGGCACACGATACATACCCCGCCACGATCCACCAGCGGTAACGCCACATCCGCCCCGCCAGACCGCACATGCTGTGAAACAGAAACGAACTGGACATCACGCCGGCGCTCAGCGTGATTTGCGCCCAGAATAAGGCCGCTGCCGGCTCCAACGGTTGAAAATACTGCGCAAACCCATACAACCACACCGCCACAATCGTCATCGCCACGCCGAACAACCTCGGGGCGAGTTCCCGCCGGTTGCGCCACACTGTCGCCACCGCCACGACGAGCGCCGCCAGCGCGCTCGCCAATGCCATGTAATAATAAAGCTGAATCATCGCCCGTCGCGCCGCCCGCCTACGGCCAACCGCGGGATCAGCGCCCCAACCTCCCGCCGATACGTCCGGTAAGGTTCGCCAAACTTTTCCATCAACGCCACGTCTTCCCGCGCAATCCGCCACAGCAACACCGGCAGATACACGCCGACCGTCACCAGAAGCGACCACCATGCATTGCCCACCAACGGCACCGCCACGTGTTCCAACACAAACGACAAATACGCCGGGTGCCGCACCCAGCGATAGGGGCCAGTGCGGACAAACTGATGGTGCTCCCGGATCTCAATGTGCAGACTCCAAAACCGGCCCAGCTCGCGGATCGCCAGCACCCGGATCACGTTCGCCACAATAAACAGCGCCACCCCCACCCCGGCCAACCCCGGCCGATATGGCCGGTCCAGCAGGAAGAACTCCGCCACCGTGCCGCCAAACACCACCACACTCAACGTGAACAACAAATAAAAAGACCACTGCATTGAGGTCGCGCCGCGGACGCCGCCTTGTTTGCGAAACGTCTCCCAAACACGCCAGACCACCGCCAGCAGCATGAACACCGTGAAAGCGATGGTCGGCCAGTGAATTGTCTTCATCATTCCCTCTTGTGTTTTGGTCGCGCAGTATAATAAGAACCCCTGTCACCTGAAAGCAGTTTGTCAAACCAATGCACATCCTCTTGACAGGCGCGTCTGGATTTCTTGGCCGCCACGTGGCCGCCGAATTGATCCGCCGGCAGCACACCGTGGCCGCCGCTGTCCGCCCCACGACCCACACCGCGTATCTGCAACCCCTCGGCGTCCACCTGCACGTGGCCTCCCTCGACCAACCGGCCCGCCTCCAAGCCGCCATGGCCGGCGCCGAAACCGTGGTGCACATCGCCGCCCGCGTCCACACCACCGGCCCGTGGCGTGAATTCCAGCAAACCACCATCACCGGCACCGCCCACGTCCTCGCCGCCGCCACCGCCGCCGGTGTCCGCCATTTCATCCACCTCAGCACCGTCGGCGTCTATGGCTGGCCGCGCCCCGATGGCCGGCCATTCGTGGAGACTGACGACTATGGCCGCCCGTACCGGTGGAACTACTATTCCCGCGCCAAGATCGCCGCCGAACAACTCGTGCGCGCCGCCCCCCTCGCCACCACCATTCTGCGCCCCACGTGGATTTACGGCCCGCGCGACACCACCAGCCTCGGCCGGATCCTGGCCGCGCTCCGCCACGGACAATTTCGCTGGATCGGCAACGGCAACAATCCGTTGAGCCTGGTCCACGTGGCCGATGTCGCCACCGCCGTCGCCTTGGCCGTCGAACAGCCGGCCGCGCGCGGCGAAATCTTCAATGTGGCCGACGACGCGGCCACTCCGACCCAACGCGAATTCATCACCCGCATCTGCGCCGCCGCCGAGTTGCCGCTGCCCACCGCGCGACTCCCCTACCGGCTCGCACACACCGCCGGCTTCGCGGGCGAATGGGTCGCCCACCTGACCGGTTTCCGCGTCTGTCCGCCGCTGACGCGGCTCTCCGTGCTGCTGCTCGGCGGGCCGCGCCGGTACAACAGCGCCAAAATCCGGCGCGTTCTCGGTTGGCAACCCGCCGTGCCGTTCCACGATGGCTTGCGCGAGGCCGTCGCCACTCTGGGGGCACCATGAACCGGTTCGCTCTGGCCCGGCTACCGGCCTGGTTACCGGTCGCAGCGTGGATGGCGGTGATCTTCGTCGCGTCTTCCATCCCTGGCACCGCAGAGCCGGGCGAGCCGGGCACCTTGTTCGACCGGTACCATCTCGACAAACCCACCCACTTCCTGATTTTCGGGCTACTGAGTTGGCTCTGGACACAATTTCTCCATCGCCATCGGCGCTGGCCCTTGCCAAGGGCGCTCGCGGTGGGTATCCTCCTTGCCGCCGCCTACGGCGCGACCGACGAATGGCATCAGCACTTCGTGCGCGGCCGTTATTGCAGTTTCGGCGACTGGCAGGCCGATGCCCTCGGCGCGTTCCTCGGCGCGGCAGCCTATTACTGGTATGACACGTACCGACGCCCAAAAAGAGATTGACCGGCTGCGTGAACAACTGCGGCGGCACGACCACCTCTACTACGTCGAGGCCCGGCCGGAAATCTCCGACTATGAGTACGATCAGCTCTACCGCCAACTCCAACAACTCGAAGCCCAATTCCCCGACCTCATCACGCCCGATTCCCCCACCCAACGTGTCGGCGGCGCGCCGCTGAAGGAATTCCACCCCGTCCACCACACGGTGCCGATGTTGTCGCTGGAGAAATCCGACACCCTCGAGGCGCTGAAGAAGTTCGATGCCGATGTCCGCAAACAGTTGCCGGGCGAAGCCATCGAGTACGTGCTCGAACCCAAGGTGGACGGCGTTTCGATCGGTGTCCGGTACGAGAACGGCCAGCTCGTGCTCGGCGCCACGCGCGGCGACGGCAGCACCGGTGACGACATCACCGCCAACCTCAAAACCATCAAAGCCATCCCGTTGCGCCTCCCGCAGCCGGTCACCCTCGAAGTGCGCGGCGAAGCGTACATGCCGGTCAAGGAGTTCGAGCAGTTCAACGCCACGCAGGAAAAACCGTTCCCCAACCCCCGCAATGCCACGGCCGGTTCGCTGAAACTGCTTGACCCGCGCCAAGTCGCCCAGCGTCCCATCAGCGCCGTGTTTTATGCCCTCGTAGGATGGGCGTCTCGCCTGTCTTCCGCTGCCCCCGCTTCCGCCCGCTTCGTTGCCACCCACGCTGAATCCCTTGCCTTCCTCAAACAACTCGGTTTTCCAATCGTCCCCCACTGGCTCTGCCGGGACATGGATGAAGTCCTCTGCCGCTACGAGCAGGACATTGTGGCCGGCGGCGATGAAACCAAAGATCTCCGCACCCGCGTCCCCTACGAACTCGACGGCATCGTCGTCAAAGTCAACTCGCTGGACCAGCAACGACGGTTGCCGCCCAAGGCCAAAGCACCCGGCTACGCCATCGTCTATAAGCCCGAACACTGGATCAAACCGGCCGAAACCAAACTTAACGCCATCACCATCCAAGTCGGCCGCACCGGCGTGCTCACTCCGGTCGCCGAACTCGAACCGGTTTTCGTCCAAGGCAGCACCGTCAGCCGCGCCACGCTGCACAACGAAGAAGAAATCAAACGCAAAGACATCCGCATCGGCGACACCGTCATCATCCGCAAAGCCGGCATGGTGATTCCCGAGGTTGTCGAGGTGGTCAAATCCAAGCGCACCGGCAAAGAAAAGTTGTTCAAGATGCCGAACGAGTGCCCGGCCTGCGGCGGTCCCGTCCACCGCGCCCCTGAGTTTGTCGCGTGGCGTTGCGAAAATATTTCCTGTCCGGCCCAACTCAAGCGCACCATCCAACATTTCGCCATGCGCAGCGCGATGGACATCGAAGGCCTCGGCGAAGTACTGGTCAACCAGCTCGTGGACAACAGTTTGGTCAAGGACGTGGCTGATCTCTATGCACTGACCGTCGAACAAGTGGCCGGTCTGGAGCGCATGGCCGAGAAAAGCGCGACCAACGTGGTGCAAGCCATTGCCGCAAGCAAAGATCGGGACTTGTGGCGGTTGCTCCACGGACTGGGCGTCCTCCACGTCGGCGAAGAAGCCGCTCGCAAACTGGCAGCGCATTTTGGCAGCCTCGACAAACTCGCCGCCGCGTCGGTTGAAGAATTGCAGCAGTGTGAGGATGTTGGCCCGGTCATGGCCCAGAGCATTCACGATTTCTTCCGCAACCCCCGGAATCAGGCCGTGCTGGCCAAATTGAAGCAAGCGGGGCTGAATACTGTAGCCGCGAGGCCTGCTCGCGGCTCCACGACCGGGCCGTTCTCTGGCAAGACTGTTGTCGTCACCGGCACCTTGGAAAAGTTCAGCCGTGACGAGGCAAAAGAGGCGTTGCGCCGGGCCGGCGCGACCGTGACCGACAGCGTGAGCAAGAAAACGGACTTCCTCGTGGTCGGCACCGATGCCGGCAGCAAACTCGACAAGGCCAAGGCACTGGGGGTAAAGACGCTCACGGAAGCTGAATTTCTGGAGAAACTCAAATGAGTGATTGGCGATTGACAACAGAGAATACGGCCCTCGTGGTCGTGGATGTACAGGAGAAATTAATGGCGGCCATGCCCCGCCGGGCGGAAACGATTGCCAACGTGCAGAAATTGCTCGGCGCGGCCAAGGCGTTGAATGTGCCGGTGGTAATGACCGCGCAATACGTCAAAGGACTCGGACCGGTGTGCCCGGAAATCATAGGACCGCCGGCCATCGAGAAACTGACTTTTTCATGTTGCGGCCATCCGGAGTTCGCCGCCCGAATCAAAGAGTTGCGTCGGCAACGGATTCTGCTCTGCGGCGTCGAGGCACATGTGTGCGTTCAGCAGACGGCAATTGATTTGTTGGCGGATGGACGAGCGGTTTATGTCTGCGCGGATGCTGTGTGTTCACGGCGCGCCCTCGATTGTCAGTTCGCGCTGAAACGGATGCGCGATTGCGGCGCGGTGATCACCACGGTCGAAAGCGCGGTGTTCGAGCTGCTGCGCACTGCCGGCACGGAACAGTTCAAGGCGTGTCGGTCCCTGTTCAAATGACAGCGCGTTTTCAGTGGAATTGCTCCCGCCCCCTCATCATGGGCGTGCTGAATGTGACGCCGGACTCGTTTGCCGATGGCGGGCGGTTCCTCGATGTGAATCAGGCAGTGGCGCACGCGCAAGAGATGATCGCCGCCGGCGCGGACATCATTGATATCGGCGGCGAAAGCACCCGGCCGGGAGCACTACCGGTCAGCGCGGATGAGGAATTGCGACGGGTGATCCCGGTCATTGAACGGTTGCCGGGGGTAATGGTGTCCATTGACACGACCAAAGCCGCCGTGGCCGAACAGGCACTCGCGGCCGGGGCGCGGATCGTCAACGACATCAGCGCGCTGCGATTTGACGCGCGGATGCCGGAGGTCATTGGCAACGCCGGCGTGGTGCTGATGCACATGCAAGGTACACCGGCCACGATGCAGCAGTCACCCACCTACGGCGACGTGGTGGTGGAGGTTCGGGAGTTTCTCCGAGAACGAATTGCGTTCGCGGAAGCGCGGGGGATCAAGAAAACACAGATCGCCGTTGACCCCGGCATTGGCTTCGGCAAGAGTGTGGCGCACAATCTCGCGTTGTTGGCGCGGCTGGAGGCGTTGGCGGAGTTAGATTGCCCGGTCTTGGTGGGCACGTCGCGCAAATCCTTCATCGGCAAAGTACTGGACCGCGAGCCGCACGAACGGTTGTGGGGCACGGCGGCAACAGTGGCCTGGGCGGTGGCGCACGGGGCGCGCATCGTGCGGGTGCACGATGTGACCGAGATGCGTGATGTGACGCGAATGACGGTTGCGCTGTGCCAGGCGCGAGACATGAAAGCATGAACGGGTTTATCCATTGGCTCGCTGAGTACTGGAAAGCGGGGTTGGAAATCCTGCTACTGGCGGCGGTCATTTACTATTTTCTGCTGCTGTTTCGCGGTACCCGTGGCGCGGCGGTGTTGACCGGATTTATCGTGGTCCTGATTACCGTGACGGCGGTGACCCATTTTTTCCATCTCGATGTCATCAACTGGATCCTGGGGCGATTTTTCACCTTTTTGGCGATTGCGGTCATCGTGATTTTTCAACCCGAATTGCGTCGTGCGCTGGCCGAGGTGGGCAGCCAACAGTTTTTCGGCAGTTCACAGCAGCGGCAGGAATTGATTGATGTGCTGGTCGAAACCGCGCGGTTGTTGTCCCAGAAACGCTGCGGCGGCCTGCTGGCCATTGAACGCGAAATCGGCTTGCGCGGCGCGGTTGAGACAGGCGTGGTCATCGGCGCCAAGGCGACACCGGAGTTGTTGACGACCATTTTCTTCCCCAACACGCCGTTACATGACGGCGGTGTGGTGGTGCGCGGCGACACAATCGTGGCGGCAGCATGTATTTTCCCCTTGAGTACCCGCTCGGATTTAAGCTCCGACCTCGGCATGCGCCACCGGGCCGCGCTGGGCTTGACGGAGGAAACTGATGCCGTCGTGGTGGTCATTAGTGAGGAACGAGGTGAGATTTCAGTCGCGCAACGGGGGCATCTGATCCCGGGACTCGATCCAAACGGGTTGCGCGGGTTTCTGTCCACGACCTTGTTATCCAGTGCGCGGCGGTCTTCGTGGGTAATTGAACCGATGCGCCGATTGCTCGCATCGCTGCGGGTCACTGAAACCCCGGCAACGACGGCCGAAACGGCCCGGCCCGCCGACCGGTAACGCGAGGTGAACAGATGAAATGGTGGCAAAAGAATCTCGCCTTGAAAGTCATCGCACTCGTGCTGGCGATCATGACGTGGCTGTATGTCAACAGCGTTACCAGCGACTGGCGCACCCTTGAGCGTATCCCGGTCCAGGTACGGCTGCCGGTGGGGTTCAGTGCCCGTGTAGAACCGAGCACGGTGGACGTTGTGGTGCGCGGCGCCCGTGAAGACCTCCGGCAAGTCGGACGGCAAGACCTCTCAGCGGTGTTGAACTTGACACGTGAGACGACCGCGGGACCGATCGCGATCAAATTGTCTCCCGACAACGTAAAGCATCCGCCCCGTGTGCAGGTGGTCGAGGTGCGTCCGGGCGAGTTGGTTGCACATCTGGAAGCCGCTGCCCCGCCCCGCAATGAGCCGGTGAACCGCGAGCGTTGACACTCACCACAGACGGGGTGTAGAAACCCGGCGACCTGCAATGGCTCAAGATAAAAAACTCTTCGGCACGGACGGCGTGCGCGGTGTAGCGAACGTCGAGCCGGTCACCTCGGAAACGGCACTTAAACTCGGACGCGCGGCAGCACACGTCTTCAAGACCCGTGCGCCTGTGCCGAAAGGCCACGGCCGGCACAAAATCGTCGTCGGCAAAGACACCCGGCTGTCCGGCTACATGCTGGAAAATGCTGTCACGGCGGGGATTCTTTCGATGGGCGTGGATGTGTTGTTGATCGGGCCGTTGCCGACGCCCGGCGTGGCCTATATCACCCGTTCATTGCGCGCTGATGCTGGATTGGTGTTGACCGCCTCGCACAATCCTTACGAGGACAACGGGATCAAGTTTTTCCGACACGACGGTTACAAACTCGACGACGAGATCGAGCAGGAAATTGAGGGGCTGGTGTTCAGTGGCGCGATTGAGAGCATCCGGCCCACGGCCGAGGAAATCGGCAAGGCGTTTCGCATTGATGACGCGCTCGGCCGGTATGTCGAGTATGCCAAGGCCGCCTTCCCCAAAGGAATGACACTCGAAGGGTTACGGGTGGTGGTGGATGCCGGCCATGGAGCGACCTACAAAAGCACCCCCTGTGTGTTACGCGAACTCGGCGCCCGCGTGACCGTGCTCAACAACACTCCCGACGGCACCAACATCAACAAAGACTGCGGCAGTATGTATCCGGAAGTCGTCTGCCGGGCTGTGCGCGAAGTCGCCGCCGATGTTGGTCTCGCCCACGACGGCGACGGTGACCGGGTGTTGCTCTGTGATGAAACCGGAACGTTGGTGGACGGCGACGATGTCTTGGCGATCACCGCGCTGGACTGGCTCAACCGCGGTGCTTTGAAGAAGAACACCCTGGTGGCTACCGTGATGAGCAACCTCGGTTTGGATCATGCCGTCCGCGCCGCCGGCGGCCAGGTCGTCCGTACCCAAGTGGGCGACCGTTATGTATTGGAACGCATGTTGGCCGATGATCTGAATGTGGGTGGAGAACAATCCGGCCACATGATCTTCCGCGATTTTGCCACCACTGGCGACGGATTGGTGGCCGCGCTGCAAGTGCTGCGGATCATCATGGATACCGGCCAGCCGCTGAGCCAATTGCGCAACGTCTGCGTGAAGTTCCCGCAAGTTGTCATCAACATTCGCGTCAAAACCAAGCCGGCCTGGGAAACGATGCCGGATGTGCTGGCGTTGGTCCAAGAGACGGAACGACGACTCGGCGACAAAGGCCGATTGCTTTTGCGCTACAGTGGCACTGAGCCAAAAGCGCGGCTGCTCATCGAAGGGCAAGACTTAGCCGAAATCCAAGCCGCCGCCGACCAGATCGCCACCCGTATCCGTACGCACATCGGCGCGTGAATCACGCCTCGGTGCAGGCGTCTTGTTCCTGCCCCCTGCACAAGCAACCCACTCGACTGACATTATCGAGGCACTTGCACGGTCGGTAGTTGCCGGCTTTGAATGGCTTTGAGTTTGGCGAGAATCTCGGCTAATAGCGTGTTGTCGGGAGCCACGAAGAGGGCGGCTTCGATGTGGCGAATGGCACCGGCCAAATCGCCAAGTTTTTCGCAAAGCGCGGCGGCGTTGTAATAGGCGCCAAGGTTTTTCGGATCAAGGGCAATGACGCGCTCGTATTTCTTTAACGCGCCGACCGCGTCGCCGGCCGTGGACAGAGCCACCGCCCAGTTGAACCACAGCCCGGCATTTTCAGGGTCAGCTTCCGCCGCCTTGCCGAATGCGTCTGCGGCTTCCCGCCAGCGGCTGAGTTTGATGTAGACAGTCGCAAGGTTGATTTGGACCAGTTGGTTGCCGGGATCGAGATCGGCCGCGTGTTGCAGCGCTTCCAGGGCGGCTTCGTATTTCTGGAGATTGATCAACGAATTGCCCCGATTGAGAAACACCATCGGATTGCGGGGATCGAGTTTTTCCGCGCGCTCCAGTTCGGCCAAGGCTTCGTCGTAGCGGCCGAGTTTGTCAAGGACGTAAGCGATGTTGACGGCAGTGGTTCCGTGGCCGGGATCAAGCGCAGCGGCGCGGCGAAATTGTTCAAGGGCTTGAGCGAACTGATTTTCGTGGACCAGTTTGATGCCGCGGTCGAGGAACACCGTGGCGCGGAGGGGGTCGCGCTGCCGTAATAATTGGGCGTCCGGCAATGGCGGCACTGGCGGCGGGGTGGACGGTTGATAGGTGGCCGCCACCGCTACAAACGCCAAAAAAGCAAGGAGGATCGGTTTGCTCATTTCGTCTGGTAAATCTAGCAAAGTCACGTTAGTTTTCGAGCCGGTTTGCGGGCACATATGAATTCCAACCTCAGTTTTGGGTGTCACACCAGCGAATTTGCCGGGCTGCCGTTGACGACGGCATTGACTACCATCGCCGACAGCGGTTACCGGGGCGCGGCACTGACGTTGGACACTCGGCACTGCAATCCGTTTACGATTGAGCCGGGCGATCTCGCGCAGTTGCGCCAGTTGCTTGGTTCGTTGCATTTGCGGGTGACCATCGAGACGGATGCAGCGCACCTGTTGCATCCTGACCGGGCGCATTATCCGACGTTGGTCAGCAACGAAGGCCGGCAGATCCGGCTCGAATTGCTGCGACGGGCAGTGGACATCGCGCACACGCTCGGAGCCGATTGCGTGAGTTTCTGGTCGGGCGCTGCCGAACCGGGTGTGACAGAGCATCAAGCATGGGATTGGTTGGTGACGGGGTGTCTGGCTCTGGCCGAACACGCGAAACGGCGCGGGGTGCAACTGGCATTCGAGCCGACGGCCGGCATGTTGGTGGACGACATGGCCAAGTTCGAGGTGCTCAAAAAACACATCACCAGCGCCCGGTTCGGGCTGACGTTGGATGTGCGGCATGTGTTGGACAGGGAAACGACACCTTTTCGGCAAGTCTATGGCAAATTCGCCAACCTGATCCGCAATGTCCACCTGGGTCCGATCACCGCCTGGCAGTCGCGTGACGGGGAACAAGAACTCGATCGAGTTCTCCGCGTGTTGGCGGATAATAAATATACCGGGCTGATCAACATCGAGGTGCCGGCTGACGGCAGTGTCGCCCGGCAGGCCAGCGAGTTTTTGCGGACAGCCGCGCGCCGGTTGGGGTAACCGCGCAACCCATTCCGCCCGCCGGGGTTTACTCATCATGGACAGAGGGCGGCCCGTGTAACGGGTGTCCCACGTTGGCCGTCTTCTGCGGCGACCATATGCTGAAGTCCTCATGGGTGACGGTCTTGTGGCTCGGCGCGATCGTGGCGGTCGCGCCAGCCGGGACGTTGTTTGAGGCCGGGCCGGTGACGGCGCCGCAAAATCCGGTGGACGCGGCCGTCTTTGGCCAACTGCGCAAACTCAACCTCGCGCCAGCCAACCTGTGCTCCGACGCGGTGTTTGTGCGCCGCGTCTATCTCGATGTCATCGGCACGTTGCCTACCGCCGACGAAGCGAAATCGTTTCTCAACGACTCCCGCCTTGATAAACGCGCCGCGCTCATTGAGCGGTTGCTCGTGCGGGAAGAGTTCGCTGATTACTGGGCGCTGAAGTGGAGCGACCTGTTGCGGATCAAGGCGGAGTTTCCGATCAATCTTTGGCCGAACGCCGCGCAGGCCTATCACCGCTGGGTGCGGACGTCCATCCGTGACCATTGGCCGTATGACCGGTTCGTCCGCGAATTGCTCACGGCGAGCGGCAGCAACTTCCGCGTACCCCCCGCCAACTTCTACCGGGCGTTGCAGAGCCGTGAGCCGGCAGCTATCGCGCAAACGGTGGCGTTGACGTTTATGGGAACGCGCGCCGAGAACTGGCCCAAAGATCGGCTGGCTGGCATGGCCATGTTCTTCTCTCAGATCGGTTACAAATCCACTGCCGAATGGAAAGAGGAAATCGTGTTTCACGATTCGGGCAAGGCGACCGGCGCGGTGGCACGAGTCGCGGTGTTCCCGGACGGCAAAGCCGCGCCCCTGCCCCCCGACCAGGACCCGCGGGTCGTGTTCGCCCACTGGCTCGTCAGCCCCCACAATCCGTGGTTCACCCGCAACATCGTCAATCGCGTCTGGTCGTGGTTGCTCGGGCGGGGCATCATCCACGAGCCGGACGACATCCGCCCCGACAACCCACCGGTCAACCCGGAGTTGCTTGCCGTGCTCGAACGCGAACTGATTGCCGCCCAGTACGACTTGCACCACCTCTACCGGCTGATCCTCAATTCGCAGACGTATCAACTTTCATGCATCCCCGCCTCATCCGACCCGAAAGCTGAAGCGCACTTCGCGGTTTATCCGTTGCGCTGGCTCGAAGCAGAGGTGCTGATTGACGCGCTGAACCAGATCACCGGCACGACGGAAAATTATTCGAGCGCCATCCCGGAACCGTTTACCTACATCCCGGAGGAACAACGTGCGATTGCGTTGGCCGACGGCAGCGTCACCAGCCCCTTTCTGGAATTGTTTGGACGGTCACCCCGCGATACCGGCTTGGAAATGGAACGCCCGCGCAAACCTTCCGCGGCGCAACGGTTGCACCTGCTCAATTCGAGCCATATCCGCCGCAAATTGGAGCAAGGCCCGAAAATGCGGGCGCTAACCCAGTCACGCGGCAACACCACCGACCAAATCAACCATTTGTACCTGACCATTCTGTCGCGATTCCCAACGGCGGAGGAACGAAACACCGTGCAAGCGTATCTCGGCTCGACCGGCAGCGAGCGGCGCGGGACGCTGACGGACGTGGCGTGGGCATTAGTGAACAGCCCGGAGTTTTTATACCGACATTGAAGCCAGTTGTGAAGAAAGGTAGGTTGACGACATGAACAGCGGAATGACCCGACGCGAAGCGTTGCGGCGGGGCTTGCTCGGCGCCGCCGCATGGATGGTTGGCAGCCGGCTGCGATTGCCGACCTGGGCGGCCAACCTCTCCGCCCCCCCCACCGCCAAAACCAAAGCGAAGGCTGTCATCCAAATCTGGATGTGGGGCGGCCCGTCCCACCTCGACACGTTTGACCCCAAACCCGAAGCCGGCCGCGATTACTGCGGTGATTTGATGAAGCCGATCGAAACCAATGTCTCCGGCATCCGCATCGGCGAGCTGTTGCCGATGTTGGCGAAGCAAGCCGACAAGTACGCCATCATCCGCAGCATGACCCACGGCAATAACGGCCACGAAACCGCCTCATACATGGTCCAGACTGGCCGCCCCGCGGGCGACCGGCAAGTGTATCCGTGCGCGGGTGCCGTCGTGTCGTTGTTCAAAGGCTACGATGCCGGCTACAAAGGGATGATCCCGCCCTACGTCGTGCTCACCACGCCGCAAGGCCGATTCTCCGAAGCCGGTTTCCTCGGCCCACGCTATAAACCGTTCGTCACTGGAGGCGACCCCTCGCAAAGCCGCTTTGCCGTCGAAGGAATCGTCGCGCAAGGCATCACCGATGACCAACAGCGAGCGCGGCGGGAATTGTTGCACCAGTTGGATGCTCTCGGCCAGGCGCTGCCCAGCCATCCCCAGTTGCAGGTGTTGGCGAAAACAGAAGACATGGCCTACGACATGATCCTCGGCGAGGGTGCGAAGGTATTTGATTTATCCACCGAGAAAGACGAGGTCCGTCAAGCCTATGGCCGCAACCGCTTCGGCCAATCGTGCTTGGTCGCCCGCCGCCTGGTCGAAATCGGCGTGCCCTACGTCACCATCAACTACGGCGGTTGGGACACGCACAAGACACATTTCCAAATCATGCGCCAGAAGTTGCCAGAGCTGGACCGCGGTTTTGCCACGCTGTTGCAGGATTTGTACGACCGGGGTTTGCTCGAGAGCACCATCGTCTGGTGGAGCGGCGAGTTCGGTCGCACGCCGAAAGTGGATTGGCCTGCGCCATGGAACGGCGGGCGCGGCCACCACGGCAAATGCTTCAGTGCGGTCGTGGCCGGCGGTGGGTTCAAGGGCGGTCAGGTCGTCGGGGCTTCGGACGAGCGCGGCGAAGATGTCAAAGACCGGCCCGTCTATCCGTGCGACGTCATTGGCAGCATGTATCAATTGCTCGGTATTGATCCGCACGCGAAACTGCCACATCCGCAGGGCCTGGAGGCACATCTGTTGCCAACCTCCGCCGAAGCAAAGTCCGGTGGGTTGCTGACTGAGATTATGTGAACCCATGCACTCGATTCGTTGGCGACACTGGTTGATCGCGGGCTGGTTGCTCGCGCCGATGGCATTCGCGCAACAACCGCAAACCCGAGAAACACGCATCGGGTTCGTCTATCCCGCCGGCGGACGGCCAGGGACAACCTTCACAATCACCGTCGGCGGCCAATACCTCGAGGCCACGACCAACGCGTTCGTCTCCGGCACGGGCGTGCGCGCGGTCGTCCTCGATCAGAGCGAAAATCTCTCCCCAAAACAGGTCAACGATCTGCGCGAACGTCAGGATCAACTGCGTAAAGAGAAAAAGACGCCCGACGTTACGAGGGAACTGCTGGAAATCGCTAAAAAACTCGATCTCTACCAGAAACGCCGCGCCACACCCGCCATCGGCGAGCGGGTGACACTGCAAATCACCATCGCACCCGACGCCGAGCCAGGCGACCGCGAGTTGCGGCTGTTGAGCCGTGCCGGACTGTCCAATCCACTCGTCTTTCAAGTCGGCCAACTGCCGGAATTCGCCAAGCAAAACCCACCGGAAACAGACCTCACCGTCCGCCGCGAGCAACGTTACGGCGAAATCAAAGCCGTCCCGCCCACCGAAACCGCTATCACCATCCCGGCCACCATCAACGGCCAAATCCTGCAAGGCGGCGTAGATCGCTTCCGCTTCACGGCCAAGCAAGGCCAATCCTTGGTCATTGCCGCCGCCGCCCGCAAACTTATCCCCTATCTGGCCGACGCCGTGCCTGGCTGGTTCCAAGCTGTGTTGACGCTCTACGACGCCCAAGGCAAAGAACTCGCCTACGACGACGACTACCGCTTCCACCCTGACCCGGTACTCTTCTACAAAATCCCCACCGATGGCGACTACATCCTCGAAATCAAAGACTCCCTCTACCGCGGCCGCGACGACTTTGTGTATCGCATCACCGTGGGCGAATTACCGTTTGTGACCGGCATCTTTCCACTCGGCGCCAAAGCCGGTGGCCCGGTCCAACTCGAACTCCGGGGATGGAATCTACCCTTCGCCACGATGTCCCTAAACATCCACCCCACCGCTCGCGGCTATTTCCCATTCACTGTCCGCCACAACAACCTCATCTCCCAACCCATCCCACTCATGGTGGACACGTTGCCCGAACGATTCGAACAAGAACCCAACAACCTCCGCCCCCATGCCCAACCCGTCACCCTGCCGGTCATCATCAACGGCCGCATCCACCAGCCTGGCGACACCGACATCTTCCGTTTCGAGGGGCGCGTGGGCGAAACAATCGTCGCCGAAATCCACGCCCGCCGGCTCGATTCGCCCTTGGACTCTCTGCTGAAATTCCTCGATGCCAACGGCAAAGAAATCGCCGTCAACGACGACTACGAAGACAAAAGCACCGGCCTCAACACCCACCACGCGGATTCGTATTTACGGGCCACCCTCCCCGCCACAAGCCGTTACTATGTGCAAATCACCGACACCCAAGGCCAAGGCAGTCATGACCATGCCTACCGACTCCGACTCAGCACGCCCCGGCCCGACTTTGCCTTGCGTGTTGTGCCCTCCAGCCTCACCGTCCGCGGCAGTAACAGCACTGTGCCGCTGACCCTCTTCGCCCTGCGCCAGGACGGCTACACCAACGCCATCACCGTCACCCTCAAGGACGCGCCCAAAGATTTTACCCTGACGGGCGCAACCATCCCGGCTGGCGCGGACAAAATCACAGCGACATTGACTGTGTCACGCTCGTTCACCAACGAAACCCTCAACCTCCAACTCGAAGGCCGCGCGTTGATTCTCAACCAGGAAGTCATCCGCCCGGTCATACCGGCTGACGACATGATGCAGGCGTTTATCTATCGGCATCTCGTACCCGCCAAGGAACTCAAAATCGCCTTCGTCGGTCGCGCCGCCAGTAGTCGCAACGCTTCCAGCCGCAGCGAAGCTACCCCCGGCGAACGACTCCAACAACTTCTCCAAGCCGTCGCTCCCCGCGAGCCAGTGCGGCTGCCTGCAGGCGGCACTACGCGGTTGGAACTGAAATTCCCGCCTTTTCCCCGACTCGATCAGCTTCAGTTTGCCTTGAAGGACCCGCCGGAGGGCATCACCATCCAAAGCGCCCAGTTGACCGCTAACCAAACGGCACTCGTCCTGCAAAGCGACGCAGCCAAAGTCAAACCCGGCCAAAAAGGAAATCTGATCATCACAGTCCTCGCCCCGCGCCCCAATCCCCCCGCCACGCCAGAGAAAACCGGCCGCCCCCCACTCTTCCCCGCCGGCACCTTGCCCGCCATCGGCTACGAAATTATCGCCCCATGATCACGTCGCAGCCATGACCGAAAAACATCACGGCTGCAACTGCGCAATCCGCCGCATAATCTCGTCGCCTATGTCCTGATAGACAGCCTTCAACTCTTCACCCCGCAACTGCTCAACATTCTCCGGCAACGGATAGACAAATGGTTTGCCAAAGATAATCGTCAGCTTCGCCGGTCGCGGAATCATCTTGCCGCGCGGCATCGCCCGTTCAGCCCCGAAAATCCGCATCGGCACCACCGGCACCCGCGCCCGCGCCACGATCATCCCGATACCCGCCCGTGCCTTTTGGAGTTGACCGTCGGGACTCCGCGTCCCCTCCGGGAACATCACCACGCCCTTCCCCTCCGCCAACATCTTCAACACCAACCGCATCGCCCCGATGTCGCCTTTGTCGCGGTTGATGGGCCGGACGTTCCAACTCCGCAACAACCAGTTCGCCAGCGGATGTCGAAACAACGTGTCCCGCGCCAGAAAATAAAGACCGCGCCGGCAGGCTTGGCCAAACATCGGCGGATCAAGAAAACTCACATGGTTGCCAGCCAAAATTACCCCGCCCGTGTCGGGCACGTGCTCGCGCCCAATCACCCGGCCGCGGTGATACAGCCGGAAATAAACCCGGTAGATTCCTCGACAAAACCGATACCAAAGACTCGCGTCCGTCATGGCTGAGGATTTCCCTCTCCCCGCCAGGGGAGAGGGTCAGGGCGAGGGGGCTGTCGGCGGATTTGCCCCAAAATCACCTCCACCGTCTCCTCCACGCTCAACCGTGAATTCTCAATCACCGTCGCGCCCACCGCAATCTGTAACGGCGCCGTCGCCCGCCCCGCATCCAGTTTGTCGCGGGCTTGCAGGTTCTGGGCCACGTTTTCCGCGCTGGTTTGGATATTCATCGCCGCGAAATCCCGCTGTCGTCGCTGCACCCGAACTTCCGGGTTGGCGTCGAGGTAAAACTTGTGCGGCGTGTCCGGGAACACCACCGACCCGATGTCCCGCCCTTCCATCACGAGACTGCCGAACTTCGTCAACGACCGCTGATGCTGCACCAAAATCTGTCGGACTTCGGGAATCGCGGCGATGACCGACACCTTCTCCGCCACGCGCGGTTCGCGAATGGCGTCACCGGGATCCACGCCATTGATCAACATCCGCGCCACACCGTCCCTAATCTCAAAACTGATCTTGATCGTGTGCATCATCCCGATGACGGCGATGGGATCGGTCACGTCCACGCCCATTTCCAGCGCCTGCCAAGTCACCGCCCGGTACATCGCGCCCGAATCCACATAATTGAATCCCAGTTTCTTGGCCAACAGCTTCGACACGGTGCTTTTCCCGCTCGCCGCCGGCCCGTCCACGGCCACCACGGTCACTTTGTCACTCATTGACGAAACCTCAGTTCGTCCCGAAAATGCTTGGCCCGCTTG